>RGUK01000168.1:0-2500 GCA_010027825.1 bacterium | reverse complement strand
GTGGGCGTAGGGTATTTGAAGGGAGCTGTTCCTAGTACGAGAGGACCGGAATGGACAAACCGCTCGTGTTCCAGTTGTTCTCCAAGAGCAAAGCTGGGTAGCGAGGTTTGGAAGGGATAACCGCTGAAAGCATCTAAGTGGGAAGCCCACCCTAAGATAAGATACCCCTCAACGTGAGCAATCACGTTGGTAAGACCCCTTGAAGACTACAAGGTTGATAGGTCGGATGTGTAAGCGCTGCAAGGCGTTCAGCTAACCGATACTAATAGGTCGAGTGTTTTATCTACGTTATCTTTCTGTTCGTTGCTTCGTTCAATTCGTTGAACGGCGCAGCTGAGCAGCGTTATAAGATAGCCTGATAACACCCAATGGGTTTAAATTCTCGATAATGACATTTACTGAATAAATTAAGCTGGTTATACGCGTTCCGGTTCGCCGGTGCTCGTGTAGCCAGCTTAATTAAGCAAATCAAGCGCCGCTCACCCTGAGTTCATCGAAGGGTTTGCATGAGCGGTGGCTGGTTTGAGCAAATCAACGACATATAAATTTGACATATGCTCACGCGTCCAGATCAATCCAATACCGCACGCATGCAACCGCAGGTGCCGCGTTGGATCACCTAACGTGAACTAAAAATTTTCTGGTGGCGATAGTTGTGGGGTAACACCTGTTCCCATTCCGAATACAGAAGTGAAGACCACAACGCTGACGATACTAGGCTGTTTAACGGCACGGGAAAATAGGTACTGCCAGATTTAAAAAATTCCCCCATAGATTTTCTGTGGGGGAATTTTTCTAGGTATCTGTTTTTTATAAACCACATGTAATCCGGGGGGATTATTTATGCCTTTCAAATATGCCCAGTACCTTCCTGGGGTTCTTTTTCTCGTAGCGCTTATCACTGGTGTTTGGTTCTTTTTGCTTACCCCGCTTCAGTTGCTTTGGCAAGGCAACGTGTTCGAATATCTCCTCTACAAGGAAAGAATAAGCGTTATTCTCATAGCCCTTCCCTTGGTGGGGATTGTTCTGGGGGTGGTAGGTGAGAAAATACGCCAGTGGTACATGGCTAAAAAATAGTCACAACTTTTTCTTTTAAAACAACAGCTATTATTATGCTACAGATCCGTTACAAGCCGCGGTATGGGGCATCGGCTGCTTTCCTGGCCATGTGTGTGGCAGGGGTCTTTGTTTTGCCCGTTTTGGCTGCATCTTTTGAGAAGGCACACCTTTTTTTGGCTGTGCTTACATTGGCATTCCTGGGGTTATGCTTGGCTGGCTCTTGCGAGGGCTGGGGCTTTTTGGGTTCTGGCTTTTTTGGCGTCGCGACGGCATCCAACTCTTTTTACCTAAAAGTAGACGTGCTGTAGCAATGACCATACTTCACGAGGGGCTGCAAATCAATTTTAAGCCTGGGGTCGTGTGGCATTGGGAAGGGCTAGGTGCAGCGCGTGCGCTCAGGACTTTCTTGCCTTGGAATAAGGTGAAAAGAGTCTACTACGCCTCTGACTTTCGGTATGCAGGCTTGAACATGCCCTGCTGGATTGTTGAGTTGTTCGATGGCGGGCGCTGGTATCTTGATCCCAAGAGAATGGAGATTGCTCCCGATGCATTTGCCCAGACGTTGGATTTTTACTGCAAAAAACGCAGCAAACCGCAATAAGCTGGGCCAGCACGTTTGGTCTACGCAGCTGATAATTGTTTTCGTCTCAATCTCTCTGTAAAATAGCACAACTCATTCAATCAATGCGTTTTATGCTTTCGAGGTAGTAATGATTATTTTACGGGGGGCTCTCATGTTGAGCATGGTAGCAGGCAATATGGCAGCGGGCGGTATGCGCAACGAAGTAACGCTTCAAACGTACCAACAGTGTGCTCGGGCTTATCTGCAAAACACCACACATGAGGTAACTGGCAGCAAGAAAGCTTGGCTTGATCGAGCGCTTGAACTTACCGATAAAAAAACTACGATTCTAGAAATAGGCAGTGGTTTTGGGCGCGATGCTTTGTATATGCAGCAGCAGGGATACCAGGTAGCATGTACTGATGCCGTGCCGGCTTTTTTGGACATGCTCCAAGAGCAGGGGTTGCGCCCCTATAAATTGAATGCTCTGACAGACCCCTTTGGCGGTCCTTTCGGTATGTTGTATGCAAATTTCGTTTTTCTACACTTCACTCGCGCTGAACTGAAAGCAGTGCTTAGCAAAGCCTACAAGAGTTTGCAGTCTAATGGCATTCTAGCTTTCAGCGTAAAACCTGGCGATGGCGAAGGCTGGGAACAGGAGAAGCTGGGAGGAATGCGCTATTTCTGCTACTGGCGATCTGATGAGCTAAAAGCGCTTCTTGAGCAGGCGTTGTTTCAGGTTATCTGGATGGAAGAAGTTGAGTTTATGTCCCCTCGTCTCAATCGGGCGCCAGTCAGATCTGGCTGCTTACAAGTAATTGCTCGCAAACAAGATAAAAAGGAGGCAGCTGTGACTAAATACGTTTTGATTGGTGGGTA
>RGUK01000167.1 GCA_010027825.1 bacterium | reverse complement strand
GGCGCATATTAAAAGACGCCCGATGTGGGACGGCGGTAAAGATAACTTTGGCGTAAAACACACGCCAGTTTGGGGCAAAATTCTACGCGCCGCTGAGCGCGCAGGCGCTGATCTTGGTGGTTGGGTTTATGCGCACTTCTCTGCGCTCGCTACAGAGCGTATTTCGACGGGGCAGCAGCGTTTAACGGAGATGCGGCCGTCTGTTTTATACAGCGCCAAATCTGCCGAGATTTACCGCGATTATGTGACGCATATGCCGCGGATAATCAAAAATCGTTTTCACGTGGCGGCAGAGACCCTGCAGCTACGAATAGCGACAACTGCGATATACAAAATGCCTACGGTCGCGCAGGAGCTGTACGTACTCTGCGACGAAAGTTACGTTACAGCAACGCCGTTTTTTCGAAACGCGTTTGCGGCCAGCCGTAACTGTGAAAAAGCGGTAGAACGCTATTTGTGGAAAGCTGCGCTCGATTATGAAGCGCAGCAACGGTCGTATGATGCTGTAATAGCAGCGCATCCAGAATACAAATGGTGGATAGAGAACGAAATTAAATCAGGCGTTGTCGCGATACGGCAGCATTGGAGAAATTACGATGCCGAGTGAATTCATGGATGAAAAGCCAAAAACAGTTGACGCGGTAACCGCGCCAGAGATCGGCACAATGATTTCTGGTCTTTTGCGGTATCCGGCGCTGCTGCGTGACTCGTTGCGTGTCGGGCTTTCACACGGTCATTTTGGACAATCGATCGACGAGCTGCCGTTTTATTACCTGTTCGCGGCAATGAAAGAACTTAGTGAGCAGTTTGGTGCACTTACTGCCGACATGCTCACCACCCGACTGCTCGCGTGGCGTGATAACGCTGTTGCAGGGACAGCGGCGATCGCACTAAGCAACGATGCCGTTGACGCGCTGGTGCGATTTGTCGACGAGTGCTTCAGTGTTGCGCCGCTCGCGGAAGTCGAAGCCCGCGCTGAAAAGTCATACATCGAGGATATTGTTCGGCGATTTATTCGGGAGCGGATGATCAAAGGCGAGGCGCAAGCGGTATTGAATACGTTTGGCGGCGCGCCAGATAATTTAGAGGCGCAGTTAGCGCAGTGGACAAGGAAAGCGCAATCGGTCGACGCTCTTGGCAAGAGCTTCGAGAATGCGGCCATGATGCCTGAAATCGGGCAGCCCATTGCGCTCCCGCCAGTTGCTGTGCCCACGACGCTTCCGTTTATTGATGAGTATCTGCAGGGCTTTCGGCAAGGTGACATTATTGGCGTCTTAGGGCCGTATGGCGGCGGTAAGACAACACTTCTGGCAGTTACGGCTGTGCGTATGGCGCAACAGTACGCCGCACACTCGCCCAACAAGCTGTCCGTGTTTATCGGCTACGAAGATCCGGCCGAAAAAATGAATCCGACGTTTTGGTCTGCCGCGGCGCAGATTGACCGTTCGTTATTCGCCGTCGGTCGCGACTTCTGGTCGGAACTGTCTACAGCTGAAAACCTCAAAGACTACGATCGAGAGTTGCCTGTAAACAGAAACGGCGAAGTAATGTTTGGCGAGCGTGAACGCTGGGTCGCGGCCAGTTCGTGGTTCAATAATAACTTTATGTATCTGGACTTTTCGCAAAACGAAAAGACCGGCAACCGCGGCGCGGGCGGCGTAGCGGAGATTGTTATCGCGCTTGAGCAGTTAGCGCGCGAGCGTGGAATGGAAATTGGTTTTGTTGCCATTGATTACTGCGGTGTCATGGTGGAGCGTGAAATGAACGCAAACGCCAAGACAAAGTACGCAGAGTCGTTGGCGCGGCCGATCAAAAACGCTGTTGATCAGTTGCGTGCACGGATTGCTGTGCCTACAGGTGCGGTGATCATGCTGGCGCATCAGCTTGCGCAAGGTGAGGTCAAGAACATTCCGTCATATCGGTACGTTTCGCACGCCGACGCATCCGGTTCAAAGTCATTCGCGGAGAACCTTCACGCGTGTCTCTGCGTCAACGCGCGAGACGAGTCGTGCCATGTATCGACGATTTATTGGTCTAAGTTGCGGTATCTTCGGGCGGATAATCTCAAGGGGCTAATTAAAATCGACGACAGAGTCGCGGAGATTCGTCTTGTGAATGACGAGTACACTGCATCTGAAGCCGCTAAGCGAATCATCCAGCGTGGTGACATTGCTCCCGTTACGCCAGAAGAAGCGCAGGCGCTCACGCGTCCGCGCTCCACACCCCGGCGGATTATGCCGGTAGACACATTTGCTGAAGACATGATGTCGTGAGAGGAGTCAGTATGAAAATGGCGGTTTCAAAAGCGCCAAGTTCAAATCCCCTGAATCCCGTACTGTATGGCCTGCTCGCGCACAAATTCGGCGAAGTGAATATCGCAAACGAAGGTGTGCCCGCGCAGGTCGAACAATTTGATGATCCCCTTCGCCGCGGCAAGTCTACTTATCGTGGCAGTTGGGGTGAGTATTACTGTGTGTGTTGTCCGTTTTGTCGTGATCAGCGAAATCGTCTGTGGGTAAATCACCGGTACGGAGCAGACATTCGAAATGGTCGTCGGGCAAACACGCATCTGGTCGTGTGCTACAACGAAAACTGTCTTGATAAGCCCGGCCGGCTAGAGCAGTTTGAAGATATGGTTTTTGGCGCAGGCCGGCGGATCCTTATGCGGACGCCGATTCGGTCAGTGCCGCTCGACACCGCACACGAAACGATTGAACCACCCGGCGAGATTCTACCGATTGATTCGCTGCCTGAGTATCATCCGGCTGTCGAATATTTGGCGTCTCGCGGATTTACAAATATTCGTGAACTTGCCGACATGTTCAAAATCGGCGTGTGTGTAAAGCCGCGGCTAGATAAGCACCGGATCATGCACGGGCGAATTTACATTCCTGTGCATTTTCACGGCCAGCTGGTTGGCTGGCAGGGTCGTGTAGTTGGAGAGGGCAAAAACACCGTCAAATACTACAACGGCATGCGCAAGAGTCAGGTCCTTTACAACTACGATAATGCGGCCGAACAACCTGTTGCCGTTGTTGTCGAGGGCGTACCGAGCGTGTGGCGCTTGGGAGTTGCAGGCGTCTGCATTTTTGGTAAGACGTTATCTGCGTGGCAGTGCAACACGATCGCGACGACATGGGCAAACAAGCCTGTGTTTGTCGTTCTTGATCACGACGCGCAGACCGAGCTTGAGCATGTTGTGGCGGCGCTTTGCCAAAGAAACGTTAACGTCGTTCCGGTTATTCTCCCGGACGATCGTGATCCGGCGGACTATTCGCGCTCGGAATTATTTGAGATGTTGTCGGCTGCTGCTGACGCTGTTGATGTCACGGCAGATCTTTCATTTTTGTTATGAGGCGTTATGACACAGGGTATTTCGCTCACGCATCGTCTCACGCAGACGCTGTATGACCCGAATACGGAAGATTTTACTGCAGCGGCATACCCGTTCATTCCGCTTACGGAACCGGGTATGCCGCCCGCAGGGCCAGATTTTATTGCGCATGCCGTAGCGCTGACGAAATTGACGAGACGGCCGCAAAGAAAAAGAAAAACGTTCCGGTTGGTACGCATCTGACCAACCTGTATCGGAACGCGCTTTATCGTCCAGACTTTCATCTACCGATTTCGCACAAGTCGTCTAAAGAACTTATTCCGGTACCGTTTCTTCCCGGGCATCGTTGGGGGAAACGCGGCGCCGCAGTAGAGACTTACGGTCCTTGGCGCAAAGCGAAGGTGATGGTAGTTGGCAAGCTCCCCGGCTACTACGAAATGGAAAGCCTCAACGCGACCGCCGGGCCGGCGATGCTCGCGCTGGCCGATATCTTTGAGGATTGCGGCATCAGTCCCGAGATGTACGAAGACTGGTACGTCACGTTTGCCTGCAAGTTTGCTCCGCCGATGGAGATCACAGCTGTGCCGGCGGCGTGGATCAAGAACTGCGCAATTCTTCTCGAACAGGAACTGCGTATCGTGCAGCCAGAGTTTATTTTGTGTCTCGGCAACGAGGCGACAAAAGCGGTGATGCGCACAACAGGCGCTGTCACAGGTTTAGCCGGGCGTATCTTGGATGTATCGGCGCCCGACTCTGCCGGCGCGTCACGCACAATGAAAGCCATGTCGGTTATGCACCCGGCTTTCGTTGTGCGCAAGCCAGAGGCGACAGAAGATTTCGTTGGACAAATTAGGCGATTCAAGGCGCTAATTCACGACGAGATTTTAGACGAGGAAGCCGTCGATCATGCCGACGTTTACACCGAAGAAGCGTTGGCTGAGATTGTTGA
>RGUK01000166.1 GCA_010027825.1 bacterium | reverse complement strand
CTTGGGTGGTTTTCTTGCACGTGTGCCAAAGCGCTAGCCAGTGGGCCAGTTAAATAATCCGTTCTTCTTTCATCAAAAAATCTACGGCAAGCCTTGCCGTCCTTTACGCAATTGCAATAGTAACCGCTTTCTTGGACCTTTTCTCCTTCTTCCGTTGAAAATAGATGTTGCTCATGGGAGATCAATCCACGCTTTTGAAGACATGCTCCCACAAAATATACTTCGTATTCTTCAAGCTCGCTAACAGAAACGCTTTTGCGGTCTGCAGCGTTTGCATTGCTTGCTATGCAGCATAGGGCGGCTAAAAGAATTGCATAAAGATGCATACAAAAATCTCCTAGATTTACCTGGTTGTTGGATTATTAAAGGTGATTATTACTTGCATGTAAGTAAAAACTAGTTTTCAAACCGAGTACGTTTGACAGGAACCTGCGCATAGGGCTCCTGTGGGTGCGAATGTGCCATGTGAGCGAGCAGGCTCTCCACGGGGGAATCTTGGGCGGTATTTTGCTGGTTGAAGATAATCATGCATCTAAGACAGCGCCAACCCGAATCCTCTGGAGAGTATTCGATCAAGCGTCTTCAGGAAAGGCGCTTGATCTGATGATCTGCTGCGTCTGCAGCGTTTGCATTGCTTGCTACGCAGCATAGGGTGGCTAAAAGAATTGCATAAAGATGCATACACACATTCCTCGATCTACCTAGGTGTTTGATTATTAATTGCCATTATTGCTTGCATGCGCTTTGCTAGCGGTGGGTGGAACGCGGTTATCGACTGTTTGAATTTGCGGGCTTTCCACGCAATATAGCAGCGGCCGAGCAGCCCCGAGCCGTACACATTGCTTTCGCGGGCAATATATTCAGCTATGGCTTCGCTTTCTTTGACGATATTTTTTAATCCGCTTTCAATTACCGTTAGGTTGCAGGGGCGCAGTGCACGCGTGGCGCCTGCATCAGCGGTATATTCAAAGCGATAGTGTGCCCACTTGAGCGCGAATTTAGAGGCAATGACAAGAGCAGCACCCAAGCCAAGAAGAGGCCACATCGGTATGACTGGCACCCAATAGCCAATTACGCCAACTTCTATAAGCATAACGCCTGCAGCGCTGGCGTATTGGAAGAATTGCCGGTGCTGAGCGTAAAATTTAAATGCCGGATCGGCAAGGTGAGAAAGCTCGTGCATAAGCACCCACTCAAAAAATGCATGACGCTGGTCGGCGATGTGTTCGTCCGTGCACAGGAAGTATGTTTTTAAGAAGTGTGCGCCTAAATGCATCTGCGTTACGTTGCCGGGGAATATCATAGCGAGCGCGTTGGGAGTCCAAAGCCCCTTGCATTGAATTACAAGCCCTGGTGCCGGCATGTTGAGCTGCCCAGCGGCAGAAGCAACAGCATCGGTCAATGCCTTGAAGAGTGTTGGATATTTAACATCCCAGCCGTTGGTGGGTTGCTTTTCAAGCGCTTCAAGCTCGGCAAGGATGGCTGGTTTTTCTTCGGGTGCAAGAGGTTTAATAATCATAGTCGTTCTCGTAATGCAGCCTGTTTAAAGTAGATTGCGTGTTAGGTTACAAAAGGGCGTGCGTCAAAAAAGAGCTCGCTGGCGCATACCTTGCCGTCACGCAAGGTAAGTAAAGCAGCGGTGCGCACTATGCCGATGGGTTCAGGGAAATGTACATCGTACACAACCATTGCTTGGTTGTCGTTTGCTTCCAAACAAGCTCTGATCTTGAGTGATGCGAAAAAAGACATGAATCTGCCTACCGCAGCTGCCACTTCTTCTTTGCCCGCAGCTTTTGCAAGGGGGCTGAGTAAGGTTACATCGGCTGCTAATAGATCGGTAAGCGCCGCTAGATCTTTGCTTGCCATAGCGTGGTAGTAGGTGGTTGCTATCTGGGCTGGTGAATTCATATGAACGATCCTTCAGGACAGAAGCTAATGGTGATGGAAAAGATTGACCAAACTATGGTTAACCGGAATCAGTGGCTCCCCGAGCAGGACTCGAACCTGCGACCAAACGATTAACAGTCGTTTGCTCTACCAACTGAGCTATCGGGGAACGGCAATGTCAAAAAAGATGAGCGCCTAAGAGAGCGCCCTAAACGACCTACCATACGTTTTCGGCTTTGCCTGCGACGGCTTGGCGCAAGAAGAAGTATGGTGGGCGAAACAGGACTCGAACCTGTGACCCCCTGCTTGTAAGGCAGATGCTCTACCAACTGAGCTATTCGCCCAAAAATGCCTGAAGAAATCAGAGCATCTAAGTGTTCATGAAGAATAGTGAAAAAAAATGCATCCGTCAAAATAATTTTCGCTCAAAAAACGTCTTTTTTTACCCAAGCAAGCAGCTTTTTTAGAAATCCCTTTTTTCATGAGCAAAGTTGACGAAAATAGCGTCCCGGTGTATATTTCTATCTGTAATTTCATGTCAGTTCGTTAAGATAGATAATTAATTCTTACCGTAATGGAGGTTTTTCATGAGCGCATGGTTATTTACTTTGATGTCTCTGACGCTCTGCTTTTCTATGCCTTTAGCAGCTGCCGATCCTGTTGGTGTGCTTGAAGGGGCTGCATCGACTGCAATTGTCGATGATGAGCAATGGCCTCTGAAGCAGGACGAGGAGGAAGACTGGGGCGATTTTATGCTTCGTGTTGCTCGTGCTGCAGAAAAACGTGTGAGCACCTTGGTGCCGGCATTCAAAAAATATCAAACCGCCTGCGTATCAGCAGAGGCGAGTGGAAAGCTAGGTAAGCAGATTCAGCTTAAGCAGTACGAGGTGGGAGGCTCAGTCTGGGAACCAGGGGCATCTTATTGGCCTGTAGTTCTTTATAACTACTATGACAAGCAAGAGATTTTCTATTGGGATGAAGGCAAGGCGGACGTGGACTTGCGTTGTCGGCATGCTGCATCCTTGGCTACGCGCCTAGATGATCAAAGCTACGACTTGCCTCATGGAACGGTAATGCACCACGTAGAGCTGTATGCTGAGGGGCTCAAGCAAATGTATGTTCTGTGCGAATGCTTGCGCGCGGCAGGCTTGACCTCGATGCGCTATGTAGCGCAGCATCCTCAATTTGCCAATGAAGATTATGCATGTTTCTGCCTGTCTCGTGGGCTCGGAGATGTGTATAAGAGACAGGACTGGTCATGTCGGTGCTGAGGAGGTGAAAGCGGCCGTTTCCAACCTGACTAACGGCATTTACTTGCATCACAATGCCATTGCCACTTGTCTGTTTAATGGGGAAGAGATCCATGAAGACACTTATTCGGCTAGGAGCGACTCATGAAGCGTTTGTTATTGCATCTCCTGCTCTGCGGTATGATAGCAGGGGGAATGGTGTACGGAGCAGCCCGTGCGCTTGACATTCCTCAAATAGATTCTGAAACCAACGCCCTTCTTGACAGGGCTATTGAGGATGCTCACGAGGAATTAGCGGAGTTCACTAGACAAGTGAAAGAAGAGACAGAAGTCCAATATGACGGTGAATTCCTCGCCTGGTGTGAATGCGAGAATGCATCGCGTGACCAACGGCATGAGCATATCAAGCGTTTGGCTTGGTGGTATAAAAAAAGTTCGCTTGGCAGCCAGTATGGACGCGATCCGCGCCGCCCTGCCGTCCACTTAGAAGTGGGTGCTGGGATGCTGAAGCATTTGTTTATTTTGAGCCGTTGCCTGCGTGCTGTGGGCGTCGTACATGTTCACTTCCTTGGCGTAGATCCGTGGTATGCGGATGAAGACTGGCGTCAAGGGGGTTTTTTCTACACTCTATGGGAGAAGGCGCAGAAAGGGACTTGTTTTACCCTAGAGTTGCATGCTGTGACTGCAAGCGTTAAGGAAGCGTATCCGTTTGGCAAGCATTTTACCTCATTGTCAGTGGTCGATATGGGCCCGCTAGCAGGAAGTGATCCTCGTGACAGCACCATCCATTTGCGTTATGCAAACCAGCATCTCCCAGTAACGCCACGGTCAATTCGGAACCTGTACACGCTCTTCGCCGTTCGCGGTTCAGCATGAGTCGCGCATGATCGTGGGGCACTTGTCCACAGATTCTCCTCAAAAGCCGGTCTTTTTTCTCGCAAATTGTTGTGTGATTCTGCAGGTTGAGAGTTGAAGCATTCACGGCTTGCCGATATTTTCAGCACTCGACGGTGCTCACCGCTCAACCAGCTTTAACATCACCATCCCCTCAAATCGAGACACCCCTTCTTCGTCTCGTTAGCCTGCTGGTCTGCCTCCTGCTGCAGACAAGTCCCTGATTGGTCTTGTCCTTGTTCTTTCGTTTTTCCAGGAGA
>RGUK01000165.1 GCA_010027825.1 bacterium | reverse complement strand
CAGCGGGCTTATAGGCGTACACCTGGTGGTCGTGCCACAAGGCTTGTGCCGCGGTTTCGTGCTTGCGATGGTCGTACTGTGCTTCCAGGGGTATCCGGTCCATGGACTATTCCTAAGGATTGGGCAAATGAGGTTGTTTAAGCTAAGGAGCCCAGTATAGGTCAAAATGGTGGGTTTGACGAGCTTTGCAGATAGGGACAGAGCGGATTTTGTAGTCGCAGGTTAACTGGTTAGCGTTTCAATCAAGGATGTGAGTTGCTCTTGTGTTTTTACTATTACTACGCGGGCATGTCCAGTGGCTGCAAGTTTTTCTAGAACAAAGGCGTGATAGCGCGTGCGCCAGTGCCATACCCAGCTAACAAATTCCCTGGTCAGGATATTTCTGCAGCCGGGAGCAAAGACGCCTTCTTTGCCTGGGGCTTGTAAAAAGCGCATGATAATGCGCGCCAAACAACGCCAGCGGGGGATGTCCAAATAAATAATAGTGTCTGCGTAGGGCAGGCGCAGCTCAAGCGTGCGCAGGTTTGCCCCTTCCATTATCCAGCGCTCTTGCTTGCATGCGTCGACCATCAATTTGATGAACTGATCAGCTGGTCGGCGTGTATGGCCTGGTAACCAATAAAAATGGTCCAAATGGATGACAGGCAGGTTGAGCGCGTCGCCTAAGCGACGTGCCAGGGTGGTTTTGCCCGAGCCACCACAACCGATGATTAAAATACGCTTCATGGGGTGCTTTCTGTTTACCTAATCCACAGATCGATAATAGCCGGCAAAACTATTTTTTTTAAGATTTGTCGGGCTTTTGTGCCATCTGGAGGCACGAAAAAGCAAAAAAAGGAGCATTTTTTAGCAACTTTGCAGGTTGAAATTATTTCTGTTAGAATTTTTTTATCAACTGGGACAGGCAAAAACGGTAAAATGAAGGGTTTGGAGGTTATTTTATGAAAAATATGTTGTTTTCAATCGCTTTTGCAGGGTTAATTGCTGGTAACAGTGCACTTTTAGCAAGTGCCAGTCCATTAGTAGTTTCACCTGATCATAGCGATGCAGAGTCAGTTGTGCTCGGAGAAAAAGACACTCTTGATGTAAAGGTTCTTATCGCTCAGGTTCTGGGTGATTCTTACAAAAAGCCTTCCTACCGTGTTAACCGTGCCATGATTCGTTCTATGGAACGACAGCTGGAGCAGAACGATGCTTCTTCTGCGCGCTTTCAAGTGTGCCATCAAGCTGCTGCCATGCAAGCAAAAGCGGCTATTGCAGAGCTGGATAATCGATTAGGCGCCCTAGCAGAAGAGAGTGCGGCGCTAAAAGGAAAAGCAGCTTTGTTGGACGCAGAACTACAAAAAAGCCGTGAAGCAGTCCTAAAAGACGCTGTAACGAGGCGTGGGTGGGCTGAAGAGCGCCTAGCTAGAAATGTTGCAAATAGCATCTACGGCATCTATGTGCACAATCATGTAGCACGGGCTATAAGAGGTGACGAGGTTGCTCGCGCTATGGTCGAGGAAGAAGTTAAAAAAGAACTAGTCACTTTGCTCAATCAGGTCAAGAAGAAAGCGATGACGCTTCCGGCTCCGGATGCAATGTCGGTAGATAGTGCGCCTCTGGCCGAAGAAAGTTTTAACGAAGAAGTATTTGTGGTCGAAAACAAGAAAGCGGCAGCAGAGATGCGTAACGTGCTCGCGCAGATTAAGCAGCGCATTGCTGATGTTCTTGAGCGACGCTTTATAAGCGCTTTTGTAGAACGAGCTACGAATAATGCCCCTGCCGCGCGCCTTGCTCACGTCGAACCGTCGCGCCCATCCTTCAGCTCGCTGCGTCGTGTGGATGAAGCCGATAAAAAGGGACTGTTTGCCCGAGCTCTTGAGAAGAGCAGGCTGCTCAGAGCTTTGTTCGGCGCCAAGCAATAAGCCCGGGTGAAACATTCCCGTATTGAATTGGTTCAGGGCCTGCAAATGCGGGCCCTCTTTTTTTAGTAGAATTTTTCCTCTGAGCCCTTGCGATCTAATAATCCTGGTTGTCTTTAACTATTGTTTTGCTACAATTCCAGCCCAGTGCATTACGCACTGCAGTACGCGTAAAAAAAGGAACTCCTATGGTCAACGCTCTTCTCCAGCGGCTTCAGTTGGTTATGCTGGCACTTTGTATTGTTTCTTCGCCAGTGGCATCTGCTGGAACGGTTCAGTTAACGCCCCCGGGCTCATCCCTCGATCTTTTTTTATATGACGGTTCCGGGCTTAACCTCAGTTTTGCTGAGCCGACGTGGGCGGAAACGGGGCGTGACGTTGCAACTTGGATTGAGCTCGGGACCGCAGTTGCTCGTGCTGCGTTGATTCCTTTGGAAGAGCGTCTGGCAAATGACGCATCCCGCACTGCTGAGCTGAAGAAAGCACTTATCTCTTTGGTTCGTCTGGTAAACCAAACAATGCACATCTTGCGTATGCCGACGGGGGATCACACGCATGACCTCTTGTGGAGCATCGTAGATGCGGAAGAGATGATGCGTCATATCTATCGAGCACTACGCACAGCACCCGGTGCTGCCGAGCCTCTGCAAGGTGAAAAGCCTTGGTGGGAGCCAGCATTGAATCAAACCCCTGCGACTGGAACAAAGCGGGTCTATAGCCACGCATGTTTGGAAGGCGCATTGGGTTTTTTTTCATGCTTTACGTTTCACGACTCTGATGAGTCTCGGGAAGTTCATCAAGATGAGCGTTCTATTGATTTCGGCTGCCGCGCAAGTATTTCCTTCTTGCGTGCCTTGCGTTGCTACAATCATGCAAAAGAGGGGAGTTGGCAACAGAAGGCTTTGGCTGCGCTCTTGGCATCGCATGTCTTGCACATGATCTACAAATTTGGTGGGACAGAATTCGAGTCCGTTGAAGAGGGGCGTTTCAGGGTTGGTCCTCGGCCAGACATGCCTGGATACCAACCATGGCCCCACTCGCGCGAGAATATGGATCATTGGCATGCTATGAATCACTTGGTGGCGCCTCGTCCGCCAGCACCGCATGATCCGTGGGAGCCCCTTCCAGCACCAGCTCATCGTCCGCCGGCTCCTCCTGCACCAGGGGCGCAAAATCAGCCACAACCGGAACTTGTTTTTGGCGTTGATCGAGGTAGGGACGGCCAGGATATCCCGGGTTTGCGTCTTGCTAATATGAATCACCTGACAGTTGAGTGCCCTTGCTGCCAGGCCCTATTCCACGATATAGAAGATGAGCCGGAAAGGCTCATCACTGTTTGGCCATGCGGTCACATGGCTCATAGGAGCTGTGCAGAAAGGTGGTTTGCAGGAAGGGGCTACCAGACGTGTATCACCTGTAGGGTGGCGGCTCCTTGGCATCGATTGATGACCTATGAGGTTGATTTCCCTGCCGTGCGCGCAACACGTGTCCAGGAGTAGTGCTGCTGAGGCGTTTGTGCTTTCAGCAAAGTCCCCTGGCTAAGACCACATTGAGCGCCAGCCTTTTTTGAGCGCTTTGGTTAGGTCTTCTAGAGCTTGGATGTTCAGCAGGCGCAAGCCACGATTGAGCAGTGCGATGCCTAGAATAAAGAAGAATAGACGCAGAATCATGCCGTAGGTGGCGGCAATTAAAATGAAGCCAATCATGGTTGCCAAGAGTCCCTTGATTACAGCAGCGTGCTGATTGCCTCGTTTCATTGCCTCTCCTTTGGAAATAGTGGTTTGCAAGCTTCTATTAGCTGAGGCTAGCATAGGCATGTTGGACTGATCAAGCCTTTCGCGTGCCGGTGCTAGAAAAGTCTGCTTCCATTAGGGACTACGTCGTCAGGAGCGATCAAAACAACTGCCTGGCGCTCATCAGGTAGCCCCAGCGTTAACACTTCCGACATGAAGGGTCCGATTTGGCGAGGCGGAAAATTGACTACGCACAGCACTTGCCGGCCAAGCAGTTTTTCCGGCGTGTAATGCAGGGTTATCTGCGCTGAGCTTTTTTTCTTGCCTAGTTCTGGACCCAAATCGATTAGCAGCTTGTAGGCTGGTTTGCGTGCTTCGGGGAAGGTCTCAGCCGCAACAATGGTACCAACACGGATGTCGACTTTGGCAAAATCTTCAAAGGTAATCATGGCGTTTTCATTCGTAGGCAGGGAATTGTTTGCACAAGGCAGTAACTTGTTCGCGTATGGCTGCCAGCTGCGCTGCATCACTGCGGTTTTTGATAGCGGCGTCGATTAAGTTGACGATCAAAAGTGTTTCTTGTTCCCTCATGCCGCGCGTGGTGATTGCCGGCGTGCCGATGCGCAGGCCGCTGGTGACCGTGGGCGGTAGCGG
>RGUK01000164.1 GCA_010027825.1 bacterium | reverse complement strand
ATTGCCAGCTTCTTGGAGGGCACGTAGACATCGAGCTCCAGTTGACGCTTAGTGCCTTGAGCAAGGCAGGTCGAGTCATTCAAGATGGCGTCTGGGGCGAGTGTCTTTACGTACTCGTACACTTCCAGCTGCCCCTTGGACGGGCCAGTGCTGGCGCAATTAGGACACCAATGCCCTAGAAAAACAGTGTTAGGAATCGCTTCAAATTCATGCCCCTTGGAGCAACGAAAGAGCATCTTTTGCTTGGAGCTAGAGTATTGCCCCAGCACACTTCCGCCCAAATCAAAGGCTACGGACTCTAGTCTTTTCTGAAAGGACGAGGATAGCTCTTCCGATGGGTCAAATTCACCGGTTCGGAGCATGTACCCTTTAACATTCGGAGAAGACAGGAACTTCTGTTTTCTTTTTTCAAGAAGTTCTTGCTTTTTTTCTTCAGGTAAGGAGCCCCACCATTGTTTGAACTGAGCAGATTTGAGTTCTCTAAGTTCGGGGTCGCTGTAAGTAATCCTTGAGGTCTGTCTGCGCTTGGCCTTGGCCTCTTCTGTTTGGCACAAGCTTCTCATATCCGACAGCCAGTTGGGGTTTTTAGCCGTTTTGGCGGCTTGGGCATTTTTCTGCCGTAAATCCATAGGTATAGAAATATTGGATTTTACCAGAACTGTCTTGACTTTGGATAAAGGAATGCCTAATTGTTCCGCTATGTCTTTTCTGGGCATGCCGGACATTCGCAAATCAATTATTTTCTGGTCTATTTCCGGAGCATGCTTTCTGCCCATAATACCATAATAGCAAATTAAATACAAAAAGACCCACCGTCTTTTCAGAGGGTGGGTCAGATTGAACTTATTTAATTTTGATTAGCGCAAGTTATCAAGCAGCACGTTCTTGCGTGGCTGGTGGACGCAGAGCGTCGTAAAGCGGAAGTGCGCTTCAGGTTGGCTCAATTCCGTCACAGCTAGCTTGAGGCGGCTGTAAGGCGACAATTCCTTCATTTCCATCGTATCCGACTGGAGAAGGAAACCCGTCACGAAACCGGGCTGCTTGTTGCCCAAGTCCGTAAAGGTCGTGCTGGACGAACCGGCGTTCAACACAACGCGACCGATGAATTTCGCAGTCGATTCAGCGCCACCGGCTGCCGTGCGGTACACGTTGAAGAAACGGGCAACGCCTGACGAGGGGTGGTTGATGGTGAGGTTGACGGCCTTGCCAGCCACATCGATTGTGATAGTCACGGTGTTGCTCTTGGGCGATTCACCTTTTTCGTTACCGGTGGTAACAAAATACTTGTACACTTGGTTCAACAAGAACCCGGTGGTCACGCCAGAAATTGAAGCGGTAGCGCCGGTAATTGATGAGGGGGCGGCGGGGCCATCGCTACGAGGAGCGGCAGGCTGCGACTTGCCACGCAAGAATTGCGAAGCTTTCAATTCAACGGTACCATTGGAGGTCCATTGCTTGGCCAATTCCGCACCAGTTGCACCTTGAGGTGAACCAGCCAACATAATTCGTTCCTTACCGAACGCGATTTTGTTGTAGTTTGCGAGAACTCGGGGGTCCATGACCAAAAGGTCAGCCGCTCCGAAGGCGATGTTCGAACGAACAGCCGCGTCTTCGATGACATCTTGCGACAAGGTTCCGTTCACGGGGATGACAACCGACTCATCCGAGCCAAATTCCGCGAACATCAAGTCCTTGGCATTGCGTTGGCTGTCCGACATACGGACCTGCGCGTCCACACCCAAGATGTTGGGGAGGTTGGGCATGGCGAGGGGGTTACCGTCAAACACGCCAGCGTTCGAGAAGTCCGCTTTACCACGGAACAGGTCGAATTCGATGTCAGCCGCGATTTTCTTTGCAGCGTCTGCCGCAGCGCGGTCTTCGGCCTTCTTGCCGTCAACGGTCGTCACCATATTGGCAACGAGCGTCACGCGACGGTAGTGGCTGTAGTAGCACATCGGCACCGTAATACGGACAAATTCAGAGGTTTCCTCTTGTCCGATGTGGCCTTCGAGCTGAGCCGAGCCACCGAACTGACCATAGCTGAGCTGGCGGTCAAATTGGGCGAGCGTGCTCTTGCACGAATCAACCGAGACAAGCTTCTGAAGGATAATGTGCTTATCTTCAAAAGTGACATTCTGCATAACGGGGGACAAGTCCTCCACTTGCAGTGCTGCACCCTGAACGAGAGTCGAGGGAGCCGCATTGTAGCTACCGGCCTCAAGGGCCTTTACGAGCGAGTTAATGGTTTCAATTGCCTGAGACATGTGTTACTCCTTTTAATTTTTCTGGTTATTTAACCTGAAGAAGGTGTTGAATTTTATCGACCTCGACCTCACCAAGGCAGTACCGATTGATGAGTTCTCGGTCGGACTTCTTGAGATTCTGCTTGGTGACTTCTTTGAGCTGCTCCATAACTACGCCCTTTGTAAGGGGTGGTTTGGTTTCTTCCGTGCGAGGAACGAACGTCACTGACGTTACGGCCTTACGCATCGGCTGCCCCAAGGCAAGGTCAAGGGCTTTAACAAGACCTTCGACTTGCGCTTCTAGTTCTTTGAGGCGCTCGTTGCTGATGTTTTTTTCCGATTTATGCATTTCCGCATCTTTATGCTCTTCTTTATGAGCTTCGTCTTCTGCTTTATGAGCTTTGTGATGTGGTTTTTCTTCGGCTTTGTATTCTGCTTTGTGAGCCTAGGAGCTGCAGGCGCCTTAGCGTCAGCCTGACCGCCAGACATCTCCATCATAGCGGCTTTAGCTGCCATAAGGTGCATTTCAAGCTCGTCCTGAGGCAGTTTCATATATTCTGCCTTAAGGGCTTCTGGGTCCATTGGTGCCGCTTCTGCCATGTCGTCCTCTGGCTTCATAGCATCTTTTTGTTCGTCTTCCATGGGGGCGGAAGCTTCTGGAGCAGCGTGGTCTTCAGAATCTTGAGATTCTTCGTGCTGTTCATCTTCCATGGGAGCGGAAGCTTCAGAAGAGGCTTCGGCTGATGGGTCTGCTTCTGGAGCAGCGGACATTTCATCAAGGTCTTCTGCCGCTTTGGACAACTTCTGCTTTTCGGACTTAAGCAGGTCTCCAATTTCAGCTTCCACCTCGGCGATAAGCGCCTTTAATGCGGAATCTTTAATCTTCATAATGAAGCTCCTTTCTTTTAGAGCCCCAATTACTGAGACTGAACCATGCCGTATTCAGGGGACGCTTCTTGAGCAGCTCGCAATTTACCGGCAACCATGTCTGAAGAAGCAGGGGCCGAGTCGGCATCCGATTCAAAAACTTCGAGACGGGTTCCGCGAACGGCAGCTTCGGCCAAAAGCGCCAAACGGGTTTTCCAAGTTACGGGATTCGAAATTGCGGGTCCAGCAATCGCCTTGGCAGCTTCAAAGCAAACCTTGATGACGTGGGGGGTGTACACAGGGCTATCGAGACCCAAAACGTCCTTCGCGAGAGGCCAATCGATAGGGGAGACTTTAATCAATCCACCATCAGTTCCAGCAACTCCCGTGCCAACTCGAATCAAGGGATTCTGGTCTGCATCGAAAGAAAGGGTAACAGCAAGAGTCAAACGCCTTTTGAGCGAATCGGCGAGAGATTGGGCAAGTGCAAGAGCTTTAGCGGAAGTAGCCATTTTTGTTCTCCTAAGAAAAAAGTTTTTCGGAAAATGTATCCGAACAAGCATTTAGATTCAGTCGGTAAATTTGCGCCTTTAGTGCCTAAAATGCGACATTGGTAACTTAATCTTTGGGCCATGAACAACCAGACAGTATGCGCCGAATGCCACGCCCCGAGAACTTCTAAGAAGCGATGTAGGGTGTGCAAGTCTAACGAATATTTCAGACGCAAGGGTATAGCCGTAGATTCGGCATGTAAGACTTGCGGAATACTAACTAGAGTATTTGCAAATTCAGAATGCAAACGATGTCTGAACAATAAGGGGCTAAAGGAATGCCGAGCTTGCCGTGAAATTAAATTAACTCACGTCGACTTCGATTCTAAGAAGGGTGTTTGTCGAGATTGCCTTCACCCAATGGCGCACTTACCCCGATGGCTTAGAAGCCGAGATGCAAGCTTGCGGGAAAAATATGGAATTGGCGGCGAAGAATTTATGGCATTGGCAGAAAAACAAAAACATGTTTGTTTTATTTGCAACAGGAAGCTAAAGCTGGTGGTGGACTATGACGAAAAACAAAAGAAGGTGCGAGGATTGCTTTGTCACTCCTGTAGCATAGGTGTTAGTAGCTTTAAGGGCTCTCCCGAAGCTGTGGCGCGGGCTGCCAATTACCTCTCCGGAAGTAATCTTCAGGAAAGAGGCTTAGACAACAATGGCAGAGAAATGGAGATGCTCCAAATGCGGCTTGGAAAAGCCGAGGGGGCAATTTCACGAAGCGAAGAGTGATGACCGGAGCC
>RGUK01000163.1 GCA_010027825.1 bacterium | reverse complement strand
CGCCCAAGCTGCTCTTGAGGATCTCAAATTGCTGGGTGACCAGGCTATTGGCATTACCATTATTAAGCGCTCGCTTGAAGAGCCTGCACGCGTCATTGCTGGCAACGCCGGCTTTGACCCTGCTGTGGTGGTTGAGAAAATCAAGACTGCTGACAAGAACGTTGGTTTTGATGCGCGCAACGAAGCGTATGTCGACATGTTCAAGGCTGGCGTAGTTGACCCAACCAAAGTAACCAGAACAGCGGTGCAGAATGCTGCTTCTATTGCAAGCTTGCTCCTGACCACAGAGACCATGATCGCGGAGTTGCCAGAAGAAAAACCTGCGCAACAACACGCTGGCCATGCGCACGGTGGCATGGGTGGTATGGGCGGCATGTACTAATCTGTCCTCGTCCTTTCTCTAAAAGTAAAAGGCTCCCATCCGGGGGCCTTTTTTATTTTCTGCTCCTAGCCGTAGCCTCCTCTTCCTGTTAGAATGCGCGTTGATTTATTTTCCAGGAGAGGAGGAAGCGGTGAGATTGAGTACTAAACTAGTCATAGTGGTTCTGTATTGCCTACTTGCTTGTGTAGATAAAACGGTTGCTTCTGGGCATGCGTGCAAAGCCGTCATGAAATGCGAGTTGATTCGAGAAAGGTTACAGCTTGAGTTAGGGTATTTGCGAAAGCCTGCCGATGCTCGTGTGTTTGTGGAGGCTATAGGAAGCTGCGCACTGGAAATAGCTAATGGAGTTGAAGACGCTTTTCATAAGCGCCTGGTAGAGGAAATTCGCAACAATTACCATCGAGAACTTAGAAATGTTTTTCGCTCCAGTTTACGCACAGCCATCCCTGCTTTGCCCGTAGAGGCTCTATTAGCAAAGCCAGCGCCTGAGCAGGAGGGTTTTTTGAGCTTAGGGCTTGCCTACTACCAGTTTATTTCTCGGAATGCAGATCGGAGTGGTGCTGAATGGCTTCGACTAAGAAATGACTTCTTGAGGGAGCGTGTATCTCAGTTGCCCTCCCCATTTTATCAACCAGCTGATCAAAAACCTTTTTCAATCATGCTAATGGAGTACGCAGGCTTGAGCTCGCTCCTGGAAACAGGAGAGGTGGTATCATCGAAATGGGCTATCAGAGATGGCCTCTTATATTCTCGCTTACTCTTGATTTGTCGTCGCTCACAGGGTGAAGAATTGGACGAGGTCGAGGCGTCCTTAATCAGTTAATGGTAATGAACTATTTAGAAAGGAATTAGGAATGAAGTTTGTGGTAAAGACAGCACTGGCCGTGTTGATTGGTTTTTTGTTGGTAATGCAAGCGCATGCCGCAGCTAAGAGTACGACTACTGCTGTGGTCTGGCTAAGCGCAGCAGACATGACCAAACTAGCAAGACTTGAAGCGGCAAAAGAAGCAGTGCGGACGACGTTAGAAAGCAAGGCGGTTTCTGCGCACCCTGGCGCTTCTGCACAAGCTCTGCGCGTGTGGGAAGTTGAGGATGTTCTCTGGGCTCGGGCAATAGGAAGTTGCGCAGCCAACATCCTGGGCAGGCTCGGCATTGCTTTCCATGAAAAGGAATTACACAGCGTTTTTAAAGATTTTGTTGCAATAACGCAGGATGTCTTAGCCCAATCCTTGTGCGAAGTCTTTCCCTTGTTACCCGCAAACGAGCTGCGGCATTTGCCTGCCTACGCCGCTATTGTACAAGCGGGATTTTTTTATGGTTCATTTATTGACAAGAATCATACTGCTTCAGATGATGATTGGATGGATGTGCAGGAGGGATTTTTTAGGGACTTGCCAAGCTATGTAGCAGCGGGGACCCAAGCGCCTCTTGTGTCTCATCAGCTCATGCGTTATGCAGGATTAGGCTCTGTGTTGGACAATGAGGAAGAGAAAAGTCCTCATTGGTCGATGAAAAAAGGCGTCTTGTATTATCTGCCGCTGTGTGAGGCGAGTGACGCCTAACCTACGGTGGTATCGTCTTATTTCTCCCGCCGCATCGTTCCGAGCTTTGTGCTATTCCCAGAAGGAAAGAGTAATGAGATCGCGTATGTTTTTTTGCCTGGTTGGCATACTGTTTGTTGGCAAGATGTTTGGAGCAACACCTTCTTCTGAGGGCGAGGATCACGACAGGTCAGGAGCGTGTCATGTTAATCTTGCTGCGCGTGTCTCCGATAACGTTTTTGCGTCAGACCCCCTTGACCCGCGTGCTGTACGCGCTTGGCTGGCGCTTGGGGTAACCGTGCCTGCGATGTTGCCTCCCTCATTTGTGCAGCGGTATCAAGCGCGGCAAGATGCTTTGGAAAATGTTTTTGATATAAAAATGAAAAAGCTTGCTCCAGGATGCTTTCAAGTATCGCTAGGAGAGGGAGCGGCCGCGGTGGTTGATGCATTTATACAGTTCCGTGATGCCAATTTGAGCGGCGCTTGGGACCCATGCGTTTTTGTTATGCAAGAAACCCCCATGTGTAAGAAGTGCAGCGATTTGGGGCCGACAGGTGAATCTCTTTTGGCGCGTACCGTGCCAAAAGAATGCGCTTTTCAGTGTGATGTCGGCTACACCACCAACGCGCTTGCTAAGAGCGTACAGGCGCGCCTGGATGAGCTTAGACGCAGAGTGTGGGGGCTTGCTTGTCCCTACTGTGACCAAGAGGCAAAAGAATTGCGGCGAGGATACATGGAGCGCGTCTTCCACGCATTGCCCCGCGCATTTGTCATGTATTTTGATGGATTGCGCGAGGCATACCTCGAGCCCTTTTCTGTGATGGTTGACGGGATAAGCTACACGCTGCGCAGTGTGCTTACAGGCGCAGACAAGGACTCCTACAGGGTGGTGTGGTTTGATGCAGATCATCCAGCCCATGGTAAGACGATATGGGTTCAGTGGCCCATTGCTGGTGTTTTTGAGGTAACGTCTGCTCTTGCTTCTCCTGAAAAGGCAAAAGAAGGCTTTGTTTTCTGATGCATATCCTCAGCTTGGTAGGCCTTGTTTTTTTATGCATCTTGCAAACGATAGATGCTGCCAGTGAGTTGCTTGCTGATAAAGAAGCTTTGCGCGTGCGACATGCTCACGTTCTTGCACAAGTCCAAGAGGAAATGCTGATACGCGAGGCGGAAGCGCAGCTACCCGCCGACAAGACGTTGGTTAAGGCCGTTGCGTTAGCTTTTGTCAAGGCGCATCATCTGCTTGTCCAAAATGTAGAGGGCAAGTCAGTAGAGGATGTTAAAGATGACTTGTGGGTATGGGCGGACGAGTGTTTTCGGCTCTCCTGGACAACCCTGTTTGAAGACGCATGCGCGTATGAGCAGCTCTTTGCCCTGGAAAAGCCTAAGCGCCTTTTCTTTTTAGCCACCCTCTGCTGCAATCGCTTTTACCAAGCGCAATGGGCCGCCAATCTTGATTACGCATGGATTGATAGTGCCCTTAAGGCAGGCCTTGAAAAAGAGAGCGATCACTGTGATGTACTTATTCATGCTGCTGGCCTGTGGGACTTTATAGTGCATGACAAGCGCGACCTGCCATGGTGGGATATTGATGCAGAAAATCGCCTTATCCGCCGCTCTACTTGTCGAAAAGTAGACACCGGGGGGGAGTGAAATTAAACTTATGGCTTATTGCGCTAAAAAACCTTCTTAAGGAAGAGAGTGATGAGTCATCCGCACGTACGTTTTGTCTTTGTAACCGGAGGGGTAATTTCCGGTCTTGGCAAAGGCATTGTAGCATCTTCGCTTGGGATGTTGCTCAAAAGTCAGGGTTATAAAGTTACCATTCAAAAGTTTGATCCGTATTTCAACCTCGATCCGGGCACCATGAACCCGTATGAGCACGGTGAGGTGTTTGTTACGCATGATGGTGGCGAAACGGATTTGGACCTTGGGCATTACGAGCGCTTCATTGACGAAGAACTCTCTCGTGCCAACAGTGTAACCAGTGGTATGGTCATGTGGGATGTGCTCAACCGTGAGCGCAAAGGTGATTATCTGGGCAATACCGTCATGGTCATTCCTCAGGTTGCCGGTGATATCAAGCAGCGCATTACCAAGACCCTTGAGCAGCGTCCGGTTGACGTTGTGATCACGGAAATTGGTGGTACGGTTGGGGATATTGAAGCGATGTGGTTTTTAGAAGCAGCCCGTCAATTCCAGGCCGAGCACCGCGACCGCTGCGTCCACATTCATGTCACCTTGGTCCCCTTCTTGCGCATGAGTGGGGAGTTCAAAACAAAGCCAACACAGCACAGCGTTAAGGCCTTGCGCGAAGCAGGCGTGTCTGCCGACATTGTAGTTCTGCGCAGTGAAAAACCGCTGGGAGCAGCAGTTAAAGAAAAAACTTCTATGTTGTGCAGCGTACCTTCCGTGCTTGAGTGTGTTGATGCGAAAAGTATTTATGACGTGCCCCTCCAGCTTGCCCGTGAAGGACTTGATGAAGTTGTGCTCAAGCATTTGCAGCTCCCCACACGCCAGAAAAATCTTACCGCCTGGCAGGGCTTTGTAGACACCCTACACAATCCTCAACTGCCG
>RGUK01000162.1 GCA_010027825.1 bacterium | reverse complement strand
ATTGGCAGGTCGGCGTCGGCTCGATGCCGAAGCGTTTTAGGAGCTTGGAGAGTTCGGTGCCGGGGCGTTTTTGCGTGGGCTGAGCGGGTACTTCGCCGCTACATCTGCGCGTCACGTACACAGACGAAGCCCACGCTCCACATGTGACACAACGGTTTTTTATAAATCGGCAGTTCATCCAAATGGAAGTATTTTGGTTGTTCCGTCAGCAAATACAGCGCGGCATTCTTGCACAACCAGGGTTTCACTCAGGTAGTTAGTTGCCAAATAATTGAAGTGTCCCTGGTTTTTGTATGTAAATGGGAATTCTTGAATTTGCCAATCTCCAGCAAAACTGCCAAGCTCGTCAGCCACTCGCCCTATGTAATAGGAGCCCGCTTGGTCGAAATACGATTTTGATGTAGCGAGAAAATCCCGCGAGCGTTTGCGTGTAAACGAAAACGGGAACAGCGTTCCATTGGTTGAATAATCAAAACCACCGCCCGATAACAATTCACTCGAAAAAAGTGTTGGACTTATTAGCGAATTTGCACAGTTATATTGTACGCGTGTGCTTGGGAGGAAATAGTAATCCAACATTAACCCGTTAGACGTTCGGTCCTGATAACCTGTGAAAAACAAAGCATTAGTTTGAGGCCTACCGGCTAACAATTCATCAAATAAGTCGCTCATTTCTTGAGACGTTTTGACTTGCGCAGGTGCGTTTGTTTGTATATCTAAAGACTGCGCCACAAGAACGCTTCCAAACTCCACGCGCAAAAAACCGTAACCGTTTGCGTCGGCGTTGATTGCAATGTGTCCGTCTGCGTAAGAGTACCGGCCGTAAGTAGTGACGTTGCTTGGGGAAAAAGTTTGATAAGTGCTGCTGAAAGCTAGTGAGTAGGTTCCCGAGATCAGGGGTCGTGAGTACAAAGTCATACCTATAGAAAGAATTGGATCAACTAATTGTTGGCCACTATAACCCCTGGTTCTATATGCGACTCCTGCATACAGACCGCCTCCGGTGACGCTAATGTCGAGCTCGATGCTTTGCGGCAAACTGGAAAGCATGCACTTGTCACAACACCCGCAACTCTCTGCAAGCTTGCCGTCCTTCACGATGATCGAGCCGTTTTTTGTGCCCAGCGGCATTTAGCACCCCGTCACGCCGATGGCCGAGCCGGTCACGCCGGTGACGCCAATAGCCCACAAACGCTTTTTCTCAAATTGAATGCCGGTCGGTCCGAGCGTGGCATTTGTCACCACGTCAACGCCGGTTGGCGATCCTGTGCCAATCCGCACAAGCCCCCATTTGCCGGCGCCGGTGGCGCTGTCTTTCCAAAGAATCAACGCCGGGCCGCCCCAGTCGGTCTGCATTTCCGACGTAGACGCTTTCGGCCTGGCAAACTTGTGCCCGGCGTTTCCTATGTCGAGTTTGCACTGAACTGCACCGTCCACAGCAACTCGGCCGATCTTGCCAGACTCTATCGGCTCAATGGCGACGCACAGAGATTGCGACGTTTCCGATGGCGTTCCTGCGGTCAACACGGGCATTTCTTGATACTGTGCGGTAGCAACACCAGTCGCGCCCGTGGGCGTGATTTCCATGCCAGTGATTTCCAAAACGCCCCACCGCTGGACGGTGACGGACGGTTTGCAGAGGACGAACGTGTACGGCGCCGACGGCCCGCGAATGCCGTCCGCCTCGGCACCCGTCCCAACCCCCAACACCCGATCCGCCGCGTCCTGCGCCCGGTTCCACGCTCGAGCAGAGATCGCCCCTGCGAGCGGCTGGCCTTTCTCAATGCGTCCGTCGGGGCGGGGCATGGCTAGGTTCCGATACCAAGAAGCGAAAAATTGCCTTCTGGGTACACCTTGTCGATGTAGACGTACTTGGGTTTTTTAATCAGATTGTTTTGGCTGACCGAGTCTTCGTACCGCACCCACAAATATTCGTGTCCGTCTTTGCGGATGTTTTCAATGTCGCCGATTTTGATTGCCGGAACAGTTCCGGTCGATCCTGCATTTGGCGAAGCGACAAACTTAAACGACAGGCTCCACGGACCGCTGCCTCTTTGATCGTCCCATTCTTGAGAGCCTGAACAGCCCATAAACAGCACTTCGCCAGCCTTGAATGTGCGAAACGCAGCCTTGTTCGTCGAACCGGTAAGAAATGCCACGGTCTTTATGTATTTGGCAGTTACGTACGCATGTGGAACATCGTATGTCTCGGTCCACTGCAGCGCTGGGACGGCGATGTCTACTCCGCTGACGCTGTCACCGTCTACTCCAATGGCACCAAATTGATCTGGGGCGTCGCCCTGCACGCCAGGGGCCTTGTACCGACGCTCAAACACAGGGGCGGTCCCTTCGCCTTCGCTGGCAAAATCGAGTTGCCGCGTACCTACTTGCATCGCGCTCGTGATGTGCTGCGTCCCGCCGCTCGTGTCGAACGACCGCTTCAGCGGATCTCGCTGGTCGTCGTCGTCCGCGCCTTGCTTCTCGTACGAGATCGTGACTTGCCAGGCGTCGTCGCCCAAATACGAGACGCTGTAGGACTCGGCTCGCAGCTGGACGTTGGGCTGGCCTGGGTATTGCCAGTAAGCGAGCTGGTTGGTGACGTACGCGTTAGCTTCCTGGTGAACGACAACGTCGTTAGTCGTGCCAAAAACCTTGTACGACTTGGAGTAGCTCGAGGCCGCCTTTCGCCCAAGGCGGACGATCGTGGCCGAGCGGCTTGCGTTGTCTTCGATCCAGGTGAGGGCCATGGTTACTCCGCTACCAATTGACCGTGGAGGTCTGACGTATTGCTGGCGATCGTTTCGAGGGCTTTGAGTTGCCGCTCGCCAAGCGACGACCCGAAGCCCATGCCACCAAGCCCGACGGACGAGAAAGTGCCAGCGACCTCGGCCTGATTTTTCGTTTGCGGATTGAATTGAACGCCTGCCAGATCAAGCGCAGTTTGCATGTTTTGTTGCTGGTCGGGTGCAAAAGCCCCCGATTTAATCATGGCGTCAAATTCCGATTGCAATTGTTGAAGCTCGCTTGCACTCGTGATAGCGCCGACTTTGGCAACAAAGTCTTGGGATTGTTGATCTATTATGGCCATCCGATCGCGCGTCTGAGCGTCCGTGTTTGGCGCAGGCGTACTGGCTTCCTTGCTTGCAATCTTGTCCGAGGCGGTATCGACAGCTTCTCCGTACTTTTCCACCTGCTGCCTTGCAAGCCGCCCGGTGGCTGCCAACAAATGAAATTCCTCGGCGAGCTGCCGCATTGATTGCAAGTCGGTCGCGCTAGCCATTGACGCTATTACGTCGTCGGCCTGTTGCCGGAAAATGCGGGTGTCGCGAGCCTTGTTAGACATGCCTTGCAATTCCGCCATGCCGCTATTGAACTTTGCTTTGATTTCCAATGGTTGAAGAACTTCATTGTTTCGCTGATCTTGCCGTGCGCGCAACTGGCGATTTGCTTCTTTGTGAGCCGGCAGCTGCATCGACTCGGGGAGCAGCGTGTATGGGTTTTTTGCAGCAACAGCGAATGCGTCGGCCGTGTTTGCCAAAAACGCCTGGAAACCTCCGATTTCACTTTTTAGGCCGTCAAAAATGCGTTTGGCCATCACCTCCAAGCCCTTGAGCGCGATAGCAATAGCGCCAGCCAGGTCGCCGCCAACTATGGCGTCATAAATGCCTCCCATGGCGGTCGTGGCCGCATCCTTTACGTCACCAAACACAATGGCCACATTTGAGGCCGCAGTCGCAACGCCTTCACGCAGGCTACTGGCCAATCCAGAAAATCCTCCGACTAGTTGAATCGCCGCTACACCTAAAGCCCCGAGCAAGGCCAGCAACGCAATCAGCGGCGCGTTTGCCGCCGCCCACGCCAACCCGCTAGCGGCCGCAGCGGCAACGCTGGCCGCCGAATACGCGAATACGCCTGCTACTGCACTAACAAACGAACTGGCTATGGCAATGGCAGTTGTGACGATAGCTGCCAACGGAGCAATTACCACCGTGGAAGCCGTCAACAGGCCGCCCATTGCAAACGACACTACTCCTAACGCCGAGCCCAGACCAATTAACGCCACCCCAACGCCGCTGAATATCGCGACGCCTTTAGCTACGTCTACAATCATCGTGGCGTTTTCTTTGACGAAAGCCGTAATTGCAGTAGCCGTTTTGTCGATAGTGTTGATTAGCGATATCATCGACGGCGCCAGCGCGTCGCCAATTGCCAACGCCGTGCCTTCAATTGCCGACAGGGCGATTCGCACCGCGCCTCCCAGGCCGGCGTCCATGTTCTTTGCCGTCCTGCTAGCCGTGCCGTCAAGATTGTTCATTCCGTCGCGTAACGCGCGGACGCTATCTGCAGAACCGGACAGCACGTTAGCGCTCGTGATGCCAAGCAACCCAAACGCTTCGGCCATGCGTTTTGTCCGCTCGGCCACAGGCATGTTCTTCGTGACCGTGTTGATCTCGTCGAGAATGTCCACCAGCGGCTTTAGGTTGCCTGCCGCGTCCTGGTT
>RGUK01000161.1 GCA_010027825.1 bacterium | reverse complement strand
CTAACCAATCTGAGCTACAGCCCCTCAATGGGGATTTCTGCCGTTGAATCGGCAGGAATGCAAGCTATTGTGCCAGAAGGGCTGATTTTTGCAAGTTTTTATTTGAAATACGCGAATAAAAAAGGGGGCCCCCGTTACCGGGAACCCCTCATACAAAGAAAATAGCTCGTTCCTAAAAACCTGGGCTGTCTTGCCAGGTGCGATTATTGATCGCACTGCAGCAGCGTCATAACGCAATCGCTGATTGTACCAGCGTCTTTTCCAGCAGTACGCAAAGCTTGAACGAATCCATCGTGAGCGGATTCATATTGAGGGTGAGACTGCACGGTTCCCTTACATTGCTTGATCAACATAACGACCACCCACCACAGCTTCATGGTGCCGCGCTCTTGCAGCTCCTGGGTTACATTTTTCAGGGCTTTGATGAGCAGCTCTGGCATTCTGCTGATTGCCCTTGTCCCAGAGCATTCAACCCTCTCAAGCAAGCGTTGAATGCTCTGGGACAAGACCCCTTGATCCCTTTTAAGTAACTCTTGCCAAGACGTGCTGAGCAAAAGATCTTCAAGATCAGCCATAGCATGTGTGGCCCCAACTACAGGCACGCGGTACACATCTTCTACCGTAGCGCGAGGATTGCGCGCCAGAGCTCGCGCCAGCGCTTCTTCTCTCAACTGTGCTATTCGACCACGGAACTGTGCCGGGGTCTCCTTGGAAGCCCTAGCGGCAACCTGCTGACGGTGAGCTGCCAAAGCCTTCTCAAGCTGAGTGGTTGTTTGATCGTAGAGCTTCTCAACGAGACCACGCAGAGGCTTTTGTGGGCCAACTCGCGCTAAATCTTCTTCTCTGCGAGCAAGCGCTGCATCTTCAGCCTGAGCAACCTGGCGAGCTGGTGCTTCTTGCTCATAGGATCTTATACTTTCTGCAATCGCTTGACGCATAGCTGCATCTTCTTCTTGAACAGGCGGCTGCTGACAGGAAGGACACATTCCTGCCCGCCCGCTTGCCATCGTCAATGTTCTCGCGTAGCAATCACCACACAATGTACCCCCACAATCGTGGTGCCTGATCTTTCTAGCTAGGCAATCAGCGTGGCAAATCAAACACGTATAGCTTGCTTGATCAGCAGCCTGTGCTGTGCTCACCGCAACGGACACAAGGGGTGCGCCAATAAAGAGCGCTATAAACATTAAATATCTGTAATTCATCGTAAAAACCTCCATTTTAAACCATGCAATTAGCTTGGCTTTTGCGTCCTGCCGCGCCTCAGGGCGCCCTGGGTTTCAGCTGTTTTTTTTGGCTGATCATCCAAGCGGGAAGCAAAAATAAGCGATGCCAGCGCGGGATCCATTGTTAAAACAAGCTTCCACAGGCCCTTTGACTGAGCAAGTCTGGCTATTTCTTCCTCAGCTTGCTTCGTCATAGCAGCCCAAGCGTCTACACTGTTACGATCAGCAGCATTAAGCGATGCGCCGGTCAAAAGCAATGCAGCAAGGGCTGCGGCCTTAACAATGACGGTCTTTTTCATCGTAAGGATCTCCATTTTTATTTGCGGCTGCTCTGTCCTGGGAGCGACCATCGGCGTTCTTCTGTGATCAAACGCGTTAACATGCGCACAAGAGCAACGTCATTATCATCTCGCTCATGCTGCATTTCGACTACCATTTGGTGAAGCTGAAGCATATCCTCTTTCTTAATCACGTTGCGCATAACATCGGCGATTCTGTTGATCGTGGCTCTGCGCTCTTCACTATTAAGCGCATCTTTTACCGCGTACCAATCAACTGCCGCATTAAAAGCGTTTTCAAGCGCCACTGAATGGGCCGGCGCAGAACGCTTTTTGCGGGTAATTGGCTTTTCCGGTTCCATGCCCAGAGAAGCCTTTATAGCCGCAGCAAATTCCTCATCCGAGTTAGAAAAATCCCTATCCGAATCAGAAGAATAAACCTCTGCAGCTGCAGCCTGCACTGATGCCAATGGCAATGCCGTCAACGCAGCTATAATCAACAACCATCTCTTATTCATGGTAAAACCTTCCATTTTTGACGCACTCACCGGTGCACCTCTATTCACCACAGGATGCCCCGCATGGAGTGCCTTTTAATCGTTATTTTAGTCCGTGCTTACCAACAATTTGGTAGCACAAGAACTTACATCATCCACATCGATGCCTGCTTGCAAAGCTGCCGATATGAAGGCCTCAGTGTCCGTGACTAAATCAGCATAATATGCCCTACCTTCCTCAAGCAGCAGGGTGACAGCAGGCCACAACTTCATCGCATGTTGGTTTCCTGCATTCAGCAATTGAGTCATGCGACCAATTAGGCGCTTAAGGATCAGGCCCTTAACACCAGGCATTTCTTTCACATTTTCCAACCACGCCACAACAGCATCGTGCAGATTGAGTTTGTCGATATACTCCAATTGAGCTTCATTTCCCCGATCTAGCAGGCGTAGCCACGTGCCTGAATTCAAGGCGACTTCAGCTCTTGCAGGCACTGGTACAGGAGCGGCACGATGGCCAACTTCAGGCTCAAGGCTCATGCTCAAGGCTATTGCTTCCTGAAGTTCTGGATCTTGATCCGGACCTTCTTCTGCTGCTAAACTTGCTCTAATGGCAGCTTCTAAATCAGCATCGTTGTCAGCAGCTGGTGCGGGTAACTCGACCGGCATCACGCGGGCAGGGGCTGATTGCAACTTGCGTTCTCTCGTCAAAGTAGTCTGACAAAAGGGGCATTTGCCACTGCGCTTATTACGCATTTCCTCGCGAAGAACAACGCCATCGACTTCCGTCGTTAGATCGGTGGTCATCTCAAAGAGCTTTCCAAAACAGTCGCCACACATAACCGCTGTGCAGTCCTTGTTGGGACATCTGCTATGTGCATCCGGCGTTTGCTCGGTACACAGCTGGCATTCCTGATAAGCAATCGCAGCATGCGCTGTGTTCATCGCACACGAAATAAAAGGCGCACCAAAAAACAGTGCCACAAGCATTAAATATCTGTTATTCATCGTAAAAACCTCCATTTTTACCCATAATTCTCGTGTCTGGTCCCTACCAAACACTCATGTACCTATGTTACAAATAGAAAATTAAAAAGTAAAAATCGACCAAAAAAGCAGCTTTTTCTGATGATTTGCACGTTTTTACGAGGCTTTTCCAGCAAAATACGGCTTATTCTTCGTTCAGGCGAATGCGCTTAACCGATGCATGCAAACTGCGGCTTTTTGCTTCTTTTAAGGATTCTGCAAGATGGCAATATGCTTCTTCCGTAATTTGCCGGGTAACACGGAGCTGCTCAAGGGCAACTACACAGTGCACACGTTCATTTTCATCGACAAATGCACGGCGCATCGCTTGATCAAGCTCATCCACTGATCGTGGCAAATGAATGTCACCCTGAGGGGTCGCACACGTTGGTGAATCAGCTTCCTCTGCTAGAATCGGCGCTTGGCAAACTGGTTTGAGGCGCAATTTCTTGCGCTGCGCTGGTCTCCTGAACGAACCCACGCTAAAAGAAACCGGTTGCTCGCCATCAAAGACCCCAGGCAAAAAGATACTTTCCACAACCTCTCTACTATCATCCTCATCCTCCATAAGCTCACCTGCCGTGAGGAGCACGTCAGCGGCAAGCAGCGAGTGGCCCGCATGAAATAAGACAACACCGGACAACAGAAGATGGCGGAAAATAACCATAACAAGCTCCAAGGCGATATAAAACACCAATGACAAAAAACGCCCCTCAGCCACAGCCAAAGGGCGCCTATTCTAGCACGAACTAATGCGTATGCAAGGAAAAAATATGGCTTCAGGAGAGGAGCGACAAAACCTTCGCCTTAATGCCCGCTGCATCAATACCCGCATAGGCAAGCAGCTCTTCTGGGCTGCCCGAGCGCATAACTTGCGTGACTGCAAGCATATGGACGCGCAGGCCAGCGCTACTGCAGGCGGCAGCAACCGCATCACCAAGCCCCCCCTGGACGTAGTGATCCTCAACGGTGAGCACAATGCCCCCGGCAGCCTGTGCAACGTTAATGATGGTTTGTGCGTCCAAAGGCTTAACTGAGTAGGCGTCAATTACCGCAACCGTGATGCCTTGAGCCTTAAGCGTGTCAGCAGCTTTAAGCGCCTCATGGACCGTAATGCCCGCAGCCACTATGCACAGTTTGTCGGTGGCAGACGAACGCAATACCTTGCTGCCGCCGATGGGAAATTGCTCCTCATGGGCGTACAGCAGGGGGGTATCTGCACGGGTTGTTTTGAGGTAAGAAACACCGCGATCGTAGCCCGCCATGGCATACACCAGTTTGTAGGTGCTCACCCCATCACTCGGATAAAGAACCACACTTTCCGGCACGGCACGCAGCATGGCCATATCTTCCAGCCCCATTTGTGAAGCGCCATCCTGGCCAATAGAAACACCGCTGTGCGAGCCGCACAAGCGTAGCGGCACTAGGCCAATACCGGCCATGCGAATCTGGTCATAGCACCGGCTGATAAAGGCGGCAAAGGTGGCGCCAAAAGCGATATTG
>RGUK01000017.1 GCA_010027825.1 bacterium | reverse complement strand
CGACATTCACACCCACCGCCACAAATACGCCGACATTCACACCTACTTCAACACCGACATTCACACCCACCGCCACAAATACGCCGACATTCACACCTACTTCAACACCGACATTCACACCCACGGCTACAAATACGCCAACCAATACGCCAACCAACACGCCAACCAACACGCCAACCAACACACCTACAGCCACTCCAACACAAACGCCGACAGAATCCCCCACACTTACGCCAACTGCCACGCCGACACTAACATCCACACCCACAAGCGATTCAATAGTGGGAACACCTTTTGGATCAATTCCCTCTGGAATGTCTATGTGGTTGGACGCATCAGACACTTCCACAATGACTATAGATAATATTCAAAACAAGGAGTGGAAGATTTCCGAATGGCGCGATACATCAGGATCAGGCGTTGTTTTTAATCAGACCTACGACCTAAACGGAATTCCAAGGCCTGCTCGTTTGCAAGAGCAGTGGATTGGATTCAATACCAATAATGTAGTGAATGTCGCACCAGGAGTCTACCAGCAAATGTCAGGAAACAGCGCTGCTACAAACCTGATAAGAAAAGCAAGGGCGTTCACTTTATGCGCCGCAATAAGAGTAGACGGATTGACGACAAATCCCGCGATAACAATTATCAATTTTTTGTTGTTGAATGGAACTGTTATGATGAGACTTCGTTTCCGCCCGGTTTCAAATAGCTGGGCCGTCACTTTGCAGGCCAGAAAAACACAGTCCGACACTCTTTCCTCTTTTGATTTTTCGGATGTTAGAATTGTCAAAGGCAATTACATTTTGACAGCAACGCTTGATTACGAGAACGGAAGCGCCTATTTGTATTTGAACGGAGAACTAGTCGCCCAGAACCTGTCATTTTTAACTCCCGGATTTTCAGAAGATATTTCCTCTGATCTTGTGCTCCTAGGACAAAGATCAACCAATCAAACTGCACAAGCAGGAACTATTCTAGAAACTTCTTGGCTGCATATTGCGGAGATTGTGGCCTACCGCGAAGTTCTTTCTAGTTCAAATCTGTCTCGTATACACACATATCTTTCAACAAAATACAGTCTGCCTTTGGGAGGTCTGCAGACCCCGACCCCGACCCCGACCCCGACCCCGACCCCGACCCTAAGAATTCCAGTTCAAGAAAACATAAATAAATCGGTAATAACTTCACACATTAATGACGGCACAACAGCAAGATTGGCCAATAAAAATCCGTCAACGGACACCTTTGTGTTTTCGAGCCAGAACCCATACGGAGGAATATCGGATCCTTCTCAAGAGGGGTGGGATGCTGGAACCTGGGTTAGAAATCCCAACTGCTGGCTCAATGGAGTTTCCAACATAAGTTGTTTTAGCCCGGCACAGAGAAGCGGAGCCAACTGGTGGCAGCGAGGAGGCACCTTGCTGACCCGCAAGCACGTGCTTTTTGCGGCGCATCTGGCCCCGGCAATCATATCTGGCGGCACTCCTCTCATTTTTGTAGATGAATACAACAACTCAATAAGAAGAAATATAATTCAATACGGACTTGACTCATCAGACATATGCATAGGATTGCTTGACCGAGAGGTTCCTAGCAATATAAAAATAGCCAAAGTTCTGCCTCCCTATTACGAAGACTTCATCGGCACCCGGTACAGAACCTCATTGTTGTTTGATATTGACCCCCAAATTTACGGAGTGGCACTAGATCAGGAGGAGAAGGCCACCATAAAACTTTGGCAAACAGTCAGTTCCGATTTTCCCACTCCGGTTCAAGGAATCAAATACGTTTATGCCGATAAGCCCTACGATCCCGCACCGTTTTTTGAATGGGGGGAAAGCCTTGTCACTGGGGATAGTGGAAATCCCTTCTTCCTAATAATAGACAACGAACTAGTGGTAGTTACGTCTTGGCACATTTTTCCCGCCGCTGGTCCTTCTGTGACAGACAGATACGACCAAGTAAACAATTTGATAAACGGTCTGAGTCCGGGCGAAGGATATTCTCTCACCCCTTTTGACTTACAATCCTTGTACAACAGATTGGTTTCCGCCGCACCAACTAACACACCAACTAACACACCAACTAACACACCAACAGCCACGCCCACAATCACTCCTACACTAACATCTACACCAACACCGACAAGTACGCCTTCACCGACTCTCACCAATACTTCCACCAATACACCCACCGCCACAAGCACACCAACCAACACGCCGACAAATACTCCGACAATCACACCCACTTTAACTCCGACCAATACTCCAACCGCTACGCTCGGTCCCGTGCCTGTATCGGGCCTGGGCCTGTGGCTGGACGCGAGCAATGGCTCGAGCCTCACGTTCAACGGCAACACCGTTAGCGAGTGGCGCGACCTGTCAGGAAACGGGCGTCATTTCTCGCAGGCGACGGCGGCGCTGCAACCAAACGGCGTGAGTCGCACATACAACGGCTTGAGAGTGCTGGACTTCGACGGGACGCAGCTTTTGGAGGGCAATGCAACATCCCTTTCGACCTTCCGTCGCGTGACGGCCATGACCGTTGTCATGTTCGCGAAGTACGACACAAGAGTGGCGGATAATGCTGTCGCGCCAAACGACGTTTCCCGATTGTTTTACTTCAGCACCGGCGACCAGTCTCTTGACCAAGCTCGATTGTTGCTCTCGCAGGTCGCAGGTCTTGGTTTTGGCATGCGCAGCCGATACCTCGATGCAGAGGGGCCAGAGGGATGGTTCAGAGACGTGAGATACGGGCTAGACGCCGCGCTTTCATCGTTCGTTGTTTCCGCAGTCACAGACTTTGAAAACTCGTCAAACCGCATCTACGAAAACGGCGTGCTACAAGCGCAGACTTCAGGCTGGGCATCTACAGGCGCAACTCCAGACACAGACAGCAAGAGAGCGGCCATTGGAGGCAGGCGTCCAGATGCTCTTGAGGGACTCAACGGTTTCATCGGCGAAATGCTGATCTACCGCCGCGCGCTGAGTGACTATGAGCGGTCGCTCGTGGAGCAGTACCTGATTGCCAAGTGGAACCCGCAGCCCGAGCCGCCCTCTACACCAACTAACACACCTACACCAACACCAACTAACACACCTACACCAACACCAACTAACACACCTACAGCCACTCCAACCAACACGCCTACACCAACACCAACTAACACACCAACACCAACACCAACTAACACACCTACACCAACACCAACCAACACGCCTACACCAACACCAACCAACACGCCTACACCAACACCAACCAACACGCCTACGGCCACTCCAACTCCAACTCCAACACAAGTCCGCAGTCTTTGGAACGCTGAAAATCTTGAACCCGTGTACCACTGGAGCACTTGATATCAACTACCCAGCCCCTAAAGGTACTGAGTTTGTGATTCAACCTTGTGGTTGTCCACAATAGGCTTGTTGATGGCAGCCCTTGTTTGTATTGTTGTTAACCACGATAACTGTTTTCTTGAAAAATCAAGCGTCTTGAATTTGGGATTCATTTTTTGTCTGACATACTATTCTCATATGAACTACCCACCCGCTAAAGACGGGTGGGTTTCCGCTCCAACCAACTGCCCACCAAAAGCGGGTCTTACATCAGGACAAGCGGCTAACTCGGTAGTTCCTACCGTTCTGTATTTTAATCCTTCGTCAAGTATATTCAAGGCTGCATTGTGGTCACGGTCAACATTCTCAAAGCAGTTAAAACAAAACCACTCTCTATCGGTTGGTTTTAGTTCTTTGTTCTGAAAACCGCAGTTATTGCAAAGTTGACTAGATGGAAAGTATCTGTCAACCTTGATTAATTCACGACCGCACCACTTCGCCTTGTAGGTCAGTTTGTCAACAAAAGAGCGAAACCCACAATCAGCAATATCTTTGTGTCTGTTTCTTTCTTTCCACCTTGTTTCATCTCTTTTGTCGGGACTAACCTTTTTAAGCATGCTCTCCACGCTCAAGTCTTCAACGCATATCACTTGGTTTTCGTTGATTATACGGTGGGTCAACTTGTGTAGAAAATCTTCACGCTTGTTTGTTATCTTTAAATGCAGTTTAGCCAACCTTCGGTTGGCTTTCTTCCTGCCATTGCTTCCTTTTTCGCTTCGGCTCACACCTTTGCTCAAAAGTTTAAGTCTTTGTTCATACTGTTTGTTTGGTCTTGGATTTTGTATCTTGTTTCCGTTGCTGTCAACTATGTTTTTTACATTAAGGTCAAATGCAATTACTTCCGATGAAGTTGGCAAAGGTAGTATTTCTTTTTGAACAGTGATTGAAACAAAGTATTGACCAACTTTGTTTCTGCTTATTGTTGCAAACTTGATTTCACCCTCAAATTCACGATCTTGTACAAAGTTAACTCCCGACAAGAACTTTGGAAAACAGAGTTTCTTACCTTTGATTTTGATATTTTGCTTTACTCGGAATGATTGTTTGTCATTTATACGCTTGAATTTTGGGAAACCTTTATTTCCTTTGTTCTTTTGTTTGACTTTACGAAAAAAGTTGTCGTATGCATTTTGGAGACACTCAACCGCATATTGCAAACTTTGACTTCCTACTTCTTTGAGCCAAGGATGTTCTTTCTTTAGAATTGGCAGTTCTTTTTCGTTGTCTTTTCTGCTTATTGACTTTTTGTTGTTTTTGTATTCTTGTATTCTTTTGTCTAAAAAATGGTTGTATACAAACCTTCCACAACCGAAGTGCTTGTTCAACAAAACTTCTTGTTGCTTTGTGGGATGCAACCTAAATTTGTAAGAATACAGATGGTTCAATTGTCCTCTTTGGTGTAGTTGACCATGAAATCACGGACTACTTCGCTTATTGTTTTGTAGTTTTCTTCGCACTTTTTTTTGAATTGCTCAAACAGTGATGGTTGAACACGAATCAGCATATCTTTTTCTTTGTTCTCTTTGCTCATGCATTGTATATAGTGTGCTAGAACTGATTTTTGAACCTAATTTTAGGAGCCATTGAAAAAAGCATGGATTAGTGCTAAATTATGACTATACGGCGATTCATCCCGCTACCCTAAAGAGGTTTGCCTATTTTGCTCATTCGCTATCGCTCACGATCTGCAATAGGCAAACTTTCTACGAAAGTAGGGGCGTTATCGCCGCAAGAAAGGTAAAAACGCCAGTGCCACACAATACGCGGTGTGTTCCCGATGATGGCGGACGGGTAGGCGTAGTAGAGGGTCATGATATGCCCTCAACAAATTGGTCAGTCGCTTCGTCGTACCTCATGCCGATACCAGCGTAATGCCCGCGCATGTTGTTGTTGTAACTGGTTTGCTTCCAGCGCCGGTGACCAAACAGTGACTCCAGAAAGTCGATGCCTTTATTTTCGCTCTCCACGCCGTTGACGAGCAGCTCGTTGTTGTGGACGACTACGACGTTAGTGACGATGCTTTGTTCGTCCAGTTCTGCAAAGTGTGCCATAGTTTCTCCTTTTAGAATGTTATGCTCCCGCTGCCAGTGAAGATGTAGACGGTATCGGTGCCGACTGTGGATACCGTGGGTGATCCGGTAGTGGATACCGCAACAGGGGAGCGAATAATTACGATGCCCGAACCGCCAGCGCCGCCGGAGTGTCCGCTCCTAACAGAACCCCCACCTCCACCCCCAGTATACGCACCGCCTGAAGCGCCGGGTGATCCATAAGCATAACCTCCGTTACCACCTCCTCCAATGCCCCCCAAACCTACAATTCCACTACCTTCATTAGATCCGCCACCACCGCCGCAATAGTAAACTGTTGATCCTGTTATTGTAGAAGATTTTCCGGGACCACCATTTCCGCTTAACTCACCGTCAGCACTGCCATCTCCGCCGCCGTTTCCGCCGACGCCATTAGCTCCACCGCCACCGGCACCGCCTCTGTAGCCTCCAACACTAGTGTTACCGCCGTTGTAACCTTGTACGGGAGTTACCGAGGGAACATTACCGGCGCCACCAGAACCTCCGTCTCTCTTTGCTCCACCACCAGATCCTCCTGAACCAGCGACAGAACTTATTCCGCCAGCACCACCTCCCGCAGACTCAATTCCAAATGCAGAAGAAACAAGTCCATTACTCACTTGTGATCCGCCAGCACCCACAACAACAACATATTGTTGTGCTCTATATAGCAAAATCGTTCCGGTTCTAAAGCCACCACCACCACCGCCACCACCTCCCGAGGGATTACGATTGCCACCCCCACCACCACCGGCAACAACGAGATATTCAACCAATACTTGTTCTGATGGCGTCCCCGTCGCCGTCCCACTCCAATCCCCAGCGGTGAAGTTCACCGCCGCCACCCGTACCGTGTACGAAGTGCCGTTGGTCAATCCGGCGAGCGTGTACGAAGTGTTGGTGCTGCCTGTCAGGACATACTGCGCACTGCCGCCTGACGGCGTGTATTCCACAAGGTAGTTGGTGATCGCGCCGTGCGTGGTCGTTGGTGCGGTCCAACTCAGCGTGAGTTGAGCGTTGCCTGCCGCTGCCGTGAGGCCGGTCGGAGCAAGTGGGCCGCGAGGCCACTGATTAGCAGCGCGCAAAATCGCAACATCATTAAGTCCAAATATTCCACCAGCACTAGTCGTTGTAAAATTTGGTGGAGATGCTGTCAAAAAACTTCCGCGTCCTCTCATGATATTTCCTCATAACTCAATATTATGCTCAAATCACCAGACGCACTAGCTCTAGCAAACAATGTTTGATTTTCCATAATATAAATATTGCTATCTTTTGTGAGTGGTAAAAGACTAGCATCACTTGGCACACTTATTGTGTTAGCCAAATATCCTGTGGCACTGGTAGAATTATCAAATATATAAGATGTAATATCACAAGCATTAGTTCCATCAATATTACTAACATAATAACTACTAAGTTTTAATGTCTTATTACTACCACTCGGATTAACCAATATTCCACTAGCAGTTGTGGGAACATCAGCAATTAAAACATTTTTACCTTCAACTTTAGTTGGACTATTCAAATTTGGTAACGGCATAAATTTTCCTTCTTTATATGATTCTGGCAAGGAAACCCACCCGCTTTAGCGGGTGGGATGAATTGTTTTCGTCAAGGTTGACTGTTTTTCATGTGCGTTACGGCTTTTTACTTTCTTGTGGAAAGTGCCAACACCAACCAACCTTGACATAAGATAGTTACCGAAACCAATTTTTTTACAGGACGGCAATTCCTCCCACCCGCTAAAGCGGGTGGGTAGTTCATTGCGATCTGAAGGACTGGCGGTGTAGAAATTTGGCTTGATTATTTGAAGATTTTGACTATATTCAAGTCATGGCGACATTCATAACCGTCTTGGCATCACTGTTCGGGACCTTCGCTTTTTTCAAGTATGTCTTGCTCATAGAAATGAGGGTGGATGCAAACATATACAAGACACTCTACGATCTGTGCAAGGACGACAGAAAAGTAATGGTATATGAGGAGCTTGTGTCAGAAAACAGGCATCCCGTGGCTTATGTTGCGTTTTGCTTCTTCAAAGACTCGCCTTGGTTTTTCATAAATCATTCAGAAAGGCTGATGCAGGCTGGATTCAATGAAAAAGACCACATCACCACGATCACTTGCTTCCGATGGAGACATAAAAGGCTAAAAGACTTCATAAGGCTCAAGATTGCAGAGATGCAGCTGTGTACTCTGGGGGTGCCTGTGCAATTGATGCTCCCATATGGAACCGACAAGATAGGATCGCTGAAGGAAAACTTTGATGAGCCCGTTGTGAGAAGGGAATTGTGGGAGGATTTCGAGGAGGAGGTGAGAGAAGTTTCGGAGGAAAAGAGAAAGAAAACAAGCGCGCTGTTGTACGGCCCCCCGGGCAACGGAAAAACTCACCTCATAAAGTATCTAGCCACTAAACATAGGCTCCCGATCATGATCTTCACATTGAGTCCCGATTGGACCAACCATGATCTGTTGCTCATATTTTCTCAGATTCCCAAAAGATGCGTCGTTCTTTTCGAAGATTTCGACAACTACTTTGACGGAAGAAGCTGCATACTGGGGGGCGACAACAAGAACATCAAATTTACATTTGACATCATCCTGAACGGGCTTGACGGCGTCTACACCACCCATGAGAACGTGGTGTTCATAATGACGGTCAATGACATAGGCAAGGTAGACGATGCGCTTAAGAGTCGTCCATCTAGATTCAAGTTTGTAAGAGAGTTCGGCAATCCGGATGCGGAAACAAGGATGAAGATCTTGGGTGCGGAAATGGCGGGTGAATCCGAGGGCATGAGCCTTGATCAAATATTCAGGGTGGCAGAGGCCAGGCATTGATTGGACGAAAACGGACTTTTCCCATCGTTCCGACGGCATACATAAGTCCGGAGGAACACGCATGGGATTGGCTCCATTTGTCAGAAACGAGTTGATAGAAAGGGCCGACGAGATCGCCCGGCTCGCCAGGGCTTCGGCCGACGAGAAAAGAAGCGAAATGCTCAGGAAGGCGGCCAAGATATACAAAGAAGCGACGCTTGGTCTAATGGCCGAGGTGGTGGAAAAAGAAGCCGACGACTGGGATATTTGGTTCTCCTGAAGCTATGTTATTTTCATGGAAGAAAGACCCTCTCTCAGTTTTGAAAGAAAGATCAGGCTTGACTACTCTCCCGTTCACGGCAAGGGAGTCTTCGCCACAGAGGACATAGAGCCCGGCGATCTCATAGAGAGATGCCCCATGAAAGTCATGGGCTTCAGAATGAAATACCACAAGGATCCTGTTATCTGGTCGTACATGTTTACCAATACATGTCCTTGCGAGGAGTGCAAGAGGCACGGCGGGCATTTTCTCATGGTGATGGGCTACGGCCAAATATACAACCACCAGGAGGACAACAACGCGTCAATAAGTTTTGATCTCAAAAACGAAGTGGCGGACATAAAATGCCTTAAAAAGATAGCGAAAGGCGAGGAGATATTTGTGAGCTACGGCCCGAACTACTTCAAGAACAGAGAGAGGGTGGATGTGGCAAAGAAGACCAATCCTTCTCAAAGTGTTTTTGAGCAGGCGAGCGAGCAACCCAACTCGTGTACGACGCAGGTGTTCAAACCGCTCTGATCTTTATACATATTTTCATGAAGATCATAAGAAACAGATTCTTGCTTATTCTGGCGAGGGCCCTTGATTACAGAATAGGCGTTACAGATGCCGACAAACCTGATCTGCCCGTGCTCCGCAGGGAGGAGGCTTTGGCGGCGTTCCTGCTGAAGTTTTTGATAGTAACCGTAAACTTCATAACTTGTGGATTCGTCATCGCTAGTGTTATCAGACACTGGTGACAGGTCTTCGGAGGACGCACATGCATGTCGGGGGCTGTGCGTTCTCGGAATAGTTAGAGCCGCTTGAGGGCATGGCTGTCTCCCTGACGGGTTCCCAGCCCTCTTGAAGCAGTTTCTCCAGCTGCTTGATTGAGGAATTGCTTTCATCAAGAAAGCATATGAAGTATTTGTACTCGTAGTTCATTTCCATGCCTAGATGAGCTATATATGTAGCATTTTAGTCATTTGGAGAGCCATGATCAAGTTTTCGGAATGGATGAGGATGTTGGAGGACGGAGTCGCCGGTGGTGGCGGGGGCGGGCCATCTTCGGGTGGGAATGGCGTAGGAACATCCGGAGGAACTCCCGACGGCTCTTCGGGTGGCACAACTCCTCCTCCTCCTCCTCCTCCTCCTTCTCCTCCTCCCCCTCCCTCTTCTGGCGGCGGGACGACATCAGGATCAATTGCTGGAAGGCCATCCGTGGTCGGCTGCGGCTTCTGTTATCCATACTGCGGTTGCGGAAACTGCAGCAAGAAGAAGAAAAGGAGAAAGAAGAAAAAATGAGCAAGACAGGATTTTGCTTCACTGGCGAGGGCGCCAGGGGATCTGTTCAAGCGGGGATAGCCCTCGGACTCCACGAGCGTGGGATAGATTCCGACTTCACAATAGGCATATCGTCCGGATCTATATGTGCCGCTTCTTATGCCTATTTAGGTCCAAAAGGGCTTGCGCAAATGTGGAGCGACATAGGAGGAATATTTGATGTCTTCGGAATCAACTACGGCTTCATGTGGAAGACCGGCGTTCTGAACCAGAAGCCGATGGAGAAGATCGTCTATAGTGCCGTGAAGAACGACCCCATCTGCGAGAGCGTGGTCATAAGAATGAACATAGAGGACGGCAGAATGGACTATGTTTCAAACAAAGCCGTCACTTCCGACGAGTTCGCTGAAGCCGTACTCGGGAGCGTGGCGATAACCGCCCTCGTGGAGGACAGGAACGGATGGGTGGACGCGGGAAGCAGGCAGCTTGCACCGCTCGAGCAGTGCATAGAGGCGGGATGCGACAAAATATATGTCATCATGGGAAGAAGATTTGACATAGACAAGTGGGAGATTCCCTCTGGCTTCATGCGTGCCGTAAAGATGGCATACAGAGCCTTGGACATAAGCCTGAACGAGATAATGATGAGGGATATAAACCGTTGTCTTAAGAACGAGGGCGAGTTCGGCTACAGGGGGATAGAGATTCATCTTGTACAGCCGGACGAGACCCCTTTCGAGACAATAGAGTTCAACAAATGCAAGGATGGTGTTCAGTACGGCAAGTCCAACCACGGGATACTAGATAGAAGGGGATTAAGGGGGGCGCTAAAAATATGAAATTCAGCAAATGGCTCATTGAGAGAAACCAGAAAGACGCGACAAAGATGCCCGAAAGGAAGACGGGCTTTGAACTCTTTCAGAAGGCGGCGAGAAAGAACATGCATTCGATGAAGCACGGTCGTGCCGGAATCATAGACACGGACAAGCACAAGGGTTCTAGGGGCGGAAAAAATAGAAGTGCCATAGATAGATCTTCCCGAGGTGATTGATGAATTTCAAAGAGTGGCTTGTGAATGAGAGTTCAAATCCTGGCTCAAAGACGGGTCTTTATCCGCTTGGATACGGAGGGGTGGGGCTATATCCTCCCCAATGGTATCCCACGAGAAGTGCCGATGCAATATTCTATCTTTCGATGGACGAGAGAATATACAGCGCAAAGGATCACAAGCTTAAGAAGCTTCCGGGAAAGGTTCCGGATAGACTCAACAGCGGCGATGACGGAACATGGGACATCTCGCATTTGCCAGGAAAACCGAGTCACCCCATAGGAAAAGACTACGCCGCCAAGATCGGAGAAAAGGGAATCTGGGACATAACCCACCTGAAAGGTGGAAAAGAGAAGCCCGCGGCGAGCAAGGATTATGCGGCCAACATAGGCGAAAAGGGAACCTGGGGCATCAGCGGGATTCCAAAATGAGAGAGGAGACGGACTATTCCGAAGAGGCGAAGTACGATTTGTTTGAATCAGTCAGCAAAGAAAGAATTGACTGGGTCAAATGCATAATTGCCAGAACTGTCCCTTCGTACGAGGATGTGAAGAGGGAGATGGAGAAGAAAGACATGTCCGTGAGCCGCAAGGAATATGAGAAGATTTGCCGGGAACTAGGTTTTTCTTGAAAACCTTTTTAGCAGTGGCGACTCCTCAAGGGGCTCAAAGACGGGTTTGTTGGCTCCGTGCAAGTGTGCAAACGGGCATTTGCTTTGTGCGGGTTCCATTTTCTTGCCGAGAATCTTGTTCCTCTCCCTGAAATATGTGGTGGAGTCCTTTGTAAGGATCTCACTCAAGGCCTGATTGCCGCCATTTTCAAACTTTTGTTTGTTGTAACCGAGCCAGTATTTGAAGACTCTTTCAGCTTCCGGCGTGTCCCTGTTCATCGTGCTTCTTGTCAGACTCCATTCGCCCTTGAATGTCTCTCTTCTGGTGGGGACGAGTTGGGCTATGGGGACTTGCTTTCTTATTGATATGGGCTTGTTCTTTGCATTTACAGACAGATTCATCCAGATGTCGTACTGCATCCAGTCTGTTTCAAGCACGGCCTCCACGATTGTGAAGTCCTCGTTGGGCATGTTTATCGGGCTTCTTATATGCAGGCACCATCCCGGGGGCGTTTCAAATATCAGCCCTGTCCATATCTGCATGACATTCGGCTCAACAAGTCCAAAGGTCATCTTGGTCCTGCCGGTGCCGGGAAACGTCCATTTCTGGAAGTCGGACTGATCATCCTGCCTTATGAGAGATTTGACCAGTCTGAAATCGTCATCTCCGTATTCCTCGCAATTCAGCACCTCAAACCCGTAATCCGAAAGGACGAATTCCATGTCCACCGGGGGGTAGACCCAGAATCCGGACTCGTTGGCATTCACATATGGACCGCACCACTGAGTCGCGCCCTTGTTGGCCTTGCCCATGCATGTCTTTTCGGCGGGTTCTATCCTGCACGCCTTCGGATGAATCTGCCAGATATTGAGATGCATTTTTCGCCCTTTTCAAACCATTTTACGACAAGGGGCCTTTATTGCAACCCCAATCATTTTTGAGAACCCTTCAGCTATATAATGAGGACTTTATCTCGCAAAAGGACAGAAAAATGGCGTTTTTCCAGAATGTTTTTGACCAGGAATATCAGGGATCGATGGTTTTGGGGGACAGGAAGCTCTCGCTTACCTTCAAGGTTCCTCCGAACAGAAACATGCAGTCCAAGATGATCGCATGGAATCCCGGTCCATACGACTTTTCGGTTGCCGACCTGCTTGAGTTCAATTTCTGCTGGGATCCGGAGTTTAAGAACTGGGCTTCCGTGTCAATTGATGTGGCGGGAGCCAACTCGGCCGAAACGACCGCCTACGAGGTCGTCGCAGCCCTGAACCAGGATGCGATGTTTTCATCCATGTTCATTGCCGAGGTTGTGGGCGTGGAAGGAGGAGATTCCGTGGGGATTTCCAAGAACCCCGCCAAGAAGAAGAGCGGAAGAATGTACTTCAGCAATACGGGTGCAGAGACGAAGCTCAGATTCAACAAGCACGCCGGAGTGGCGGAACTTCCGGAATACTTTAACAGGCACACCATAGCAAACAGAAGCACGTTTGCCGACAGCGTTGGCCTGCTCATAAAACTTGACCCCACCGACCCGGTGGACCAGGTTGTGATACAAGAAGCGGGCTTCAACACGGTCGCGAAGGAAGACTACGAACTTCTCAAGGGAAGGTCGGGACTGTTCACTTTCCAGAAACTGACCGTTGACGGAAGCGACAGGATAACGCAGATCATAGAATATCCGGCCGGAGCCGTACCCGGGGACTTTGCTCGCAAGATTCAGTACCAGTATTCAGGGTCAAAAACGAATCCTTCACAGGTTACGGAGATACCGCACGTCCTCAGCGAGGAAGATCTGGTCTCGCCCGCCTAAGGAAGGACTTCATGAAAAAAAGGATCAGCTCAGGGAGATACGGTCTGACAAGGGGTCTGAAAAAGAGACTCTGGTCTTTTTACAATTCGTTCGACGAATCGACGGGAGCCGAAGGAGAAAACCGCCTTTTGGATGCGGCTATCGGCTCGAGCGGCCCTGGCGGTGGTGGAGGCGGGGTAGAAGACGAATTCGCAGATGTGCTTATGACGGAAGATGATCGGTACATAGAGACCGAGGCTGGAGTCCTCTTGAGAATCAACTGATTCCCGTCCGACGCTAAAAAGATCGGATTCAAACTAGATTATTGCATCAAAAGGAAGAAGATGCAGTATTTCGTAAGCATAGAAAATACAAGTTTTTTCTACTGGCAGATGGAGATCCTCATAGAAAGTTTTGTCATGCACGGACTGCAGGACAATCTCGTCATCGCCATAGCGGAGAACGACGATCCAAAGATAAAAGGCTACTCTAGCAATCTGATCAAGTACGGCACGAAGTTCATGCATCCAAATTTCGGAATGGACGCCGGGCATCCTCCTTTGAACAGGGCGGTGGCACTCAGGACTGCCCTTTCGGAGGGCATGCTTGGATTTCCTTTTTCGGTCATACATTCGGACATGATTCTCAGGAAGCCCCTGCCCGAGAAAGGATTCCAATCGGATTACGGCATGGTCGTCAACAGTTTTGACGAAACGTCGGAAAAGACAAGAAAAGAAATAAAGGAAGCCATCAGGCCGGGACTGAAGCGGATTGCCGAGGAGAGGATTCTAAAGGTAGAAGACTTGCCCGAGATACCCGCGCTTTCGGCCCCCTTCGTTTTTAACGAATCCTTCAAGTCCTTGTCCGATGTGTTTTTCGCAAGGCTCCACTCAAACACGATGGATCTGATAGGTTCCGAGGGAGGCGAGTTTCCGTGCGAACGAGCAGCATGGGAGCTGACCCTTACGGAGGCCTTCCAGCATTGTTCCGTAAAGAGCGAATTCATGGCCTGCCCGCTGATGAGCAACGAAACCGGCACGAACTTCATTCACTACAAAAATGGAATACCGCCCGTTTTCCACAAGAAATTCTTCAAGTTCAGCGACATTTCGGTACGCACGGGAAGATGTCCATTCGAAGTGATTCTGGAACACAATCCGACTCCGAATACGGACTATGTCCACGAGGTGATAAAGTCATACAATTCCCGGACGGGGAAGTGACTCAGGCGGCCTCGACGTCATTGAACATCTGACGCAGTTTCTTCTTGTTTATGTCCCTCACGACAGAACCCCGGAAATGAGGGGGAACGTCCGCAAGATTCTGCATCCTTATCTCGGGATGGACTTCCTGGGTCGGCTTTCCGTGCTCGTCCCGCGAGAACCAGCTCACTAGTTTTGTTGGGTCGGGGTTGAAATCGGCGAATAACCTCACCCTCTTTGACCAATTGGGTCTGACGCTTCGGACCTGTCCGCCGTCCACAACGTCAAAAAGATCCACCCATCTTTTTATCTGGTCCTTCGTAACCCCGAGTATTTTTCTTTTGTTGAGAAGTTCATCAAGGTTGTCGGGGTCAAATTCCTTGAGTCTCAGTAGGTAGGATATGATTCCCCTCTCCTGGCTTGACCATCCCGTGTTCACTTCCTTCCCGCCTTGCGTACGGGAAGGCGACAGAACCGACTCCACCCTCTCCACGGGGTTGTCCTGGAGTATCCACGCGAGCGAGAGGTATCTGTCCTTCTTGTCTCTAAGCTGGGTCGGCACATTGACATTCAGAATCACGCCGGGAAGTACTTTCTTGAGCAAGCCCATTTGTGAATAGAGCGACACATACTTCTTCGGGTCTATTTCGGGATCATCAAGTCCCTTGAGGAATTCCTCTCTGACTCTCTCGAGGGCGACGCCTTCCAGATCGAGGAACTTGGGGATTGCGGCCTTTATTTCTGGGTCTAGGGGCTGATCCTTTCCGAACTTGCAGTGGAACCTGACCGCTCTCATGACCCTGAGCTTGTCTTCGCCGAATCGCTCCTCCGCCTTGCCCACGGTTCTCACCTTGTTGCTGTGGATGTCGTGATATCCACGCTTTGTCGGATCGTAGAGCTTGGTGTTCTCTCCGTCCGCCTTGTTGAGTTCTATGTACATGGCGTTGATTGTGAGATCCCTTCGGGCGGCGTCCTCGTGGGGATTGTCCACGAAGTCGACCTCCGAATGGCCATTGACGGTCTTCGCGTCCTTTCTGAAGGTCGCTATGTCAAACTCCTCGCCGTTAACCACGGCTCCTATGACAAACGGCTTTCCTTCCTGACTTGCGTCTCTGCCCTTCAGGTACCATATCTTCTTGTCGTTCTCTCCGGAAACTTCGGGAGTGAACGAGAGTTTCATTCCGTCCCTTCCCGACCTTCCCGACCTGTCGTAGTCGGGCTTTCCTTCCTTGCCGGGAACCTTGAATCCGGCGCTATGAAGTATGAGGGCTATCTGTTCGGGCGTGGCGTTGGTGGCGAGATCCATATCCTTCGGCTTTTTTCCCATTAGGAAATCCCTGACCGGTCCGCCCACGAGAAATAGCGACTTCTTGGGTAGTGTCACCTTGGAGGAAGTGTCATTGGTCAGGCTTATTGATCCGCTGTCCAGGAAGGCCTGGATTATGGGACGCATGTTTGATGGCGGCACGAATCCCTTCTCGAGTTTGACATACTCCTTTCTCCAGTCGTTCTTTGATTTTTCTGCCTCTGATAGTAGAGATTTCTTTTCAGACACGAACTCGCCGAATGACTTCATGCTTCCTCCCGATTTCCTATGCTGTCTGGCATGCTCTTAAGTTTATTGAATGACATGGCGCAGATGAAAATTCCGTCCTTCACATCCTCTACTTCTACTGTCGGATTCTGAAGGTCGTATTTGTTCATCATTCCCTCGCTGAACAGTTGATTTGCTATTACCATGTGGACAAGGCCCCTTGTGAAGTCCTTGGCCTGTATTATCTGGGTGTAGTCCCCCGGGTCGGGGATTTTGAACTTGCCCTGCTCTCTGCCGCTTTCGCCCACGCGCCTGACTCTGGGGTCTTTTAGGGGGTCTTTGTCTTGGATCAACTGTCCTAGTTTTATGAAGAGGCTTCTTCTTGAATTGGATGTGTTCACGATGGGTCTGTTCTCGCCCTCAACATAGGGAAGCTGCAGAGGCATGGAGTAGTTCCTTACAAGTTTCCCTCTTATTTCAGGAAACTTGGTGAGGCTCGGGGGCGGGGTAACGGTGAATCCCGACCTGTCAAGAGCCGATCCCACTCCGCCTCCCACGCCCGCCAGGAGCGACGCCGTTCCCTTGTTGTCTAATCCCCAGCTTAAAGGAACCTGCGTTCCTCTGTGTCCGTACTGGGCAGACAGCCCGTACAGGGCGCTTCTGTCGGTGTTTGAACCGGGGCCGGGCGTGTGCTTTGTCAACTGGGCTTCCTCGATATTTCCGAGCCATTCTTTGAACCTCATAGCGGCCCCTGTAGTCCGAGTTTCGTCAGGACCCATGCCGCCATTGAAACCCATATCAGCTGCACCACGAAGTTTATCACGATCTGCCATTTTTCCTTCCTGTCGTTATGTTGTGCTTCCAAGGATTTCATTCTGCTTTCCATGCCGTACAGGCTGTTTCTTATTTCCTCGAAATCCTTGGATTCCAAAACCCTCATCCGTGCCTCAAGGTCGTGCAAGGAACCAGACATATCTCTGACTTCCCTCGCAAGGCCTTTTGTCTTTTCAATAATCCTCGAATCCGTCTCCCGCAGGCTTTTCACGATGTCATTCCCGGAGGATGGATCAAAGTCTTCTTCTGACATGCATTCTGCCTTAGCAATTGGAAACGGACGATATATATAGAAAGTATGGGAAAAGAACTGTCGGAACGATCCGATGAATTATCAGGAGAAAAGGGCGAAATTGCGCCCCTTCAGGAAAAGGAACTTTCCCTGGTGAGCGACGAGTCGCTTCTCGGGGTGTATGGCGAGATAATGGACAATCTCAGGGATGACAGAAGCCAGGTTTCCGCCTTGGTGGACACCTTTTCCAACATGGTGTTGAACGACGGGGACTCGTCCACGGCCAGCAAGGAGGCCTTGGTGAACCTCCTCAAGACCAGGATAGAGACAAGCGACAAGATGACCAGGATAGCCGATCTCATGACCAGGATAAAGCTGAAGCAGCCCGACACCTACCAGCCGTGGATGGGCAAGGGAAAGGAGAAGGGCGGCAATACCATAAACATCTATGACGCGAGCGGCATAAACAGAAAGTCGCTCATGGAACGAATACAGAAGGAAAAGAAGGAAGAGGAGAACTGATGAACCACAACCTAGAATTCTGGCTAGAGGCTGACCAGGTGGACATTCAGCCGCCACCCGCCGTGTTGGGGGACGATCCCGAAGGCATGCCACCGGCGGACGGAGAAGAAAACAATGCGGACGAGACCCAAGCAGAGGACGTTCCTGACCAAGAGGATGTGTCGGAGGATCCGCAGGCTCCAGACATGCCCGAGCAGAATGACGAGTCCCCCGACTTCGAGGTATGGAAGTCCAACTTCTTCAAGGAAAGCACCAAAGGCGACGCCAGCAAGCTCATGGAAATGATTTCCCCGATGAGGGACAAGGAGACGCTTGAGCCCTACCAGAGAAAGTTCGTGGACGACAACTGGAACATACAGTTGCTCAGGATGAACTCCAATGTGGCGTCGGCTTCCAAGCAGATAAGAAAGAGCATCAGGGAGCAGCTTGACAAGAACAACCCCTCGACGAGC
>RGUK01000160.1 GCA_010027825.1 bacterium | reverse complement strand
GTCGGATCGGTGCGCGTGCTGCCGTCTGGCAGCGTCACGCGGAACGGCAGTTCCAGCGTTGCGACGCCGTGAGCGTCGCGATAGCAATCAGCACCGACGGCCGGCATCACGACAGCTCCTTCCAATAAGCGGTTACATGGATCGCGTTGCTCGCGCTTGCCGTCGCGTAGATCGACTGCGACTCTAGCAGAGACAATCCAAAATCTTTGCTGACCACGATTAATGTGGCTTTTGCTGGCACGGTGATGACATGGGCCACTTTCGTAGCCGTGCCGCTATTGGTCGCGGCGGCGTAGAGGTTAATCGTCACATCGGCTGCGTTGGTGCCATCTACGTTTGACGCCACAATGCTGTCGACCAAAAACGCTTTGCTACTGCTGGCGGCGTTCGACAAAACCTGCGTTTCACTGGTGGATGTCAAGCGGACGAAGGCGTTGTTCAAATAGACGTTCGTCGCGCTGTTGAGATTTGGGTTTGCCATTTTTTCTCCTGTTATCTATCTAATTATAGTCATGTCAGGGCCAAAATAAGCCCGAGAGATTTTCCGCCGCTGGACGGGTTGCTGCCCGCCGTCACGCGCCCGGTCGTGTCCACCGTGACGCTTGTGTAGGTGCCCGCCGAGACTCCACTGGCAGGGAGGCGTGAAGCCAACAGCGTGTCCGTAAGGTCGGCTGCCGATCCGGTCGTGGCTATGTTTGCAAGACCGTTCACGCTGCCGGCCGAGATCGTGGCCGCAGTCGTCAGGACGCCGCCCGTCGTGGTCACAACAATCTGACCGCTAGTCGTGCCGATGGAGCCACCGCTGGTAAGATTGCCGTGTCCGTGGGTTGTCGCAGACTTGGCGTCAAGAGCAGCCTGTACCGCCGTGCTTACGGGCTTGCTTGCATCGCTCGTGTTGTCCACATTGCCCAATCCAACCATGCTCTTGCTTATGCCTCCGACGGTTCCCGTAAAAGTGGGGTTGGCCAAAGGAGCCTTGAGGTCGAGTGCAGATTGAGTGGCGGTGCTTATCGGCTTGCCGGCATCGCTCGTGTTGTCCACATTACCCAATCCAATATCACTCTTGGTAAATGACAACAAGGTCTTCGCCGCTGCGGCGTTGGCCGCAGCCAGCAACGATTGGCCGTATGTCGTTGAAGCACTGACCCAGGCCGGGATTCCATTGAGTGTTGACCATGTGACATCGGCAAGTGCTTTGGCCGCCGTATAATACTTGTTGACGCTTCCCTCAGAAACATCGTCCGTAGAGCCTGGAGAGGCTTGTATTTGAACATATGAACTTCCGCCCCATCTATATGTTTTGTTTGAATTCAATGCAATATAAATCTTGTCGCCTTCTCCATTCGCCGGAAATGACTGCAAATCGGCATACTCAAGGACATCGTCCACAAAACTTGGCAACTGGCTAGGGGGGACAAATCCGTTCACCAATATCGCATAACTCCCAGATGGTTGTTTTGAATCAAGGGCGGCCTGCAGTCCCTCCACAGTGTTGATGTTCTGAGTCCCGGTATGATTGGATCTCTGTACTGCATAGGCCTGAGCCGAATTAGCCTTGGCTGTAGCGTCGCTAGCGGCGGCGCTTTGCACAGCAGCATCAGCGGCGGCCTGTGCCGTGCTTACCGGCTTGTCGGCATCACTCGTGTTGTCCACATTGCCCAATCCAACCATGCTCTTGCTTATGCCTCCGACGGTACCCGTGAAAGTGGGGTTGGCCAAAGGAGCCTTGAGGTCAAGAGCATTTTGCGTTGCGGTGCTTACCGGCTTGTCGGCATCGCTTGTGTTGTCCACGTTTGACAAGCCAATCGTCTGCTTCGTGGTTAGGGAGGCTATGTCGGCCAGTCTGACCTTGCCGGTGGTAGATCCTGCGACAGCGGGAACAACTGCATTCTGGTCCAGCGATACAGAAGGAAGCTGCGATATTTTTACACCCATTTGTCTCCTTTAAAATTCTAACTTTTTACGCCTCCCGCCAGAAAACCCAGTCCCCTTTAGGGGCTGGGACGAATGGCGGTAAAATTACACACACACTATATATGGTGTCGTTCAAGAAAGGTGAACTACCCACCCGCCAAAGCGGGTGGGTAGTAGGACGCTGCCCGTATCAATTTCGGAAATCAGAGGAGAATGCGGTGTTTAAAGTCGTTTTTTGGAAATGTTTTAGGCCAAGGAAGCCTTTTAAACTTTTTCCCAAGGAACGAATTCGGCGACGGTAGACTCGCTGAGTATTTTTTTACCTAGATCTACGAGTGCATTCTTACTTCTCATCGCATGAACTATGGCGGGATTGACGCTCTTGGTCTCCATGGTCATGTACTCCTGGAAATCCCAGAATGAACCGTCGGGAAGCCTGTCCTTCATGACGCCGGTCCACTCGCTCGCCCATATGTCCATATATCTGTAATGAAATCTATCTTCGTAGTTCATGCTGAACATGTGCGATAGAACCGATATGGCGACCTCCTCCGGGAGGTCTAGGCCCTTGCCCCTCTGATATTCGCCGAAGAGCAGTCCCGTGTCGGCCGCGTGATCCATGAACTCCCTCCTGCACATCCAGAAGCCTCCGTTCGTGCTGTATATCTCGCGCTGGTTTACGCCGAATCCCCTGTAGAGCTCCACCATGGCGTCGTTGGGGACGCCCCACCAGTCGCCCCTCTTGGTTCTCGGGGAGTTGATGGGCGACTCGAGGAAGGAATGCCACGGGTCTCCCCCGATGATCTGGTGGAAGTCCTTCTCCGGCCTTCTCACGAAGAAATGATCGCTGTCTATGAATACGAAGAGGTCGTAGTCCAGGCTCTTGATCTTCTTGAGGTAGTGGAATTTCCAGTACTGCTTGAAGTCAAGATTTATGCCCTTGTCTATCTCGCATGAGACGACGCCCGAAATGGGCTGGTCGGTGAACGTCAGTATGTCGTGTTCTATCCCGACATTCCTTATGGAACCCATGAGGGACTGAAGCATGTATCTGTAGTCGCCCCACGCTACGGACCATATGAGAGTCTTCAACCGGCACCTCCTACATAGTTGAGAACCGCGTTCCACTTCCTTCTGGCGGAGTCGGCATCGCACCATATCTCCCTGGTAACATGGCTTGCGAGCCTGCCGACCTTCTTTCTGAACTCGCCGTTCATAAGATCGGCCATGACCTCCCTGAGCTCGTCCAAATCCTCCCAGAGAAATCCAGTCCTCTTGTCCCACACCATGTTGGGGAAGTTCCATTTGCCGGGAGCCACTATGGGACAGCCAGTCAGCTGCGCCTCTATCACGGCGCGGCTCTGGTTCTCTATGAACCTGTGGTTGCAGTTGTAAAGAAAGATGTCTATCGAAGAAAGGTACTTCTGGGTGGGCTCCTGGTTGGTGTTCAGCAGCTGCCATCTGTCGGAGAAACCGAACCACGAGTACTTCTTGGCAAGATCCTTGCTCCATCCCATGACCCTGTATGAGACCGGCAGACCCTTTGTTGCGGACTCATAGAACATGGGAAAATCCTCGGAGAACTTCATCATGTCGTTCCTGCTGTGTTTCCCGCAAACAACCGAATCCCTCGGGGGCCTTTCGACATACTCCCATGTGGAACTATCGAAGTAGTTGTCCAGTATGGCGGCCTTCTGATCCGGGCGGGCCTTGAATATGCTCGGGCCTATTGCTTCCCTGTGGAACGGCGACGTGAAGAGGCAGCAGTCCACCTGCTTCCTGGATATCGCCGAAAGCTCGTTGGCGGTAGTCCACATCATGTCGTTGGACCAAAGAAACTTGAGTCCCGTGCCGTGGATGAAGTCTATCCTTTCCTTCTCATTGAAAAGGCGGAAGTTGCAGTTGGCGTAGGCGAAGCCCTCCAACTTCTTGGGAAGGGACTCGGGCATGCAGTACCTGATTCCATGGAAGTCAAGGAAATCCGTGTTGTGCTTCTCGCCAAGCCTGAATTCGTCATTAGGAATGCATGTTATGTCGAATTCGTCCTTGAGCAGTATGAGGAGTTCCTTGAGCCTGGTGTCGGCTCCGCCCAGGTCGGATATCCACTGGAATACGTAGAGGGGTGTCTTAGCCATCAACTTCAGAGAGCTATCTGAATCCGAATTTGGAAGTGACCGCGGCGTCTATGTCCTTTTCGGAAAGTCCTCTCTGCCTGAGCATCGCCCTGAAGTCTTCCTCGGTGCCACCAAAAGGCCTAGACTGCTTTGAAAGCTTGGCGCGGTTCTGCCTGCTCTTTTCCGCGGCGGCTCTGAGCTTCAATATGTTGTCCGAGAGATCGGCGGCCTTTCCGCGGCCCATCTTGTCGGCCCACATCAGAACCAGGAGGAGCTTGATTTTTCTGTCGTTCCTGATCCTGCCGTTGTCGAAATAGCTTGCGATGACGCCCTTGCCGAATCCTCCGTGGGCGAAGTCCATGTGACGTTCTATCAGGAAGTTTATTTCATCAAAAAGTTAATGTAGATTCAATACTCGTTTATCGTCAATTACCCACCCCCTGAAGGGAGTGGGCTTGTAAATCACCGGAGCAATCTCCACAGTGTCTACTATAAGCCAATTGACACATGGCTCGTTCCCCCA
>RGUK01000159.1 GCA_010027825.1 bacterium | reverse complement strand
ACAGATGAGCCATCCACAAACCCCACGTCTTGAATCTGGTTCTGCATGGAGTTGCCGGTAAATAAACAGGTTACCTCTCCGGCAAAGGTGTAGATGAAGCCATTGCTGCAACCAGAGTGGTCGTTATGAGGCCTTCGGATGTCGTATTGGTCAATTAAACCCACGGGGCAGCGCATGGCTCGATAGTGATGCAGCTTAACGCCTTGGCTACGAATAGCCTCATCGAAAGCATCAATATCAAACGAGACCTGTACCGTCGGTAGGTCTGCGGTGAAGATTTGGGGTGGGTTTTTGTTTGACTTAGCCATTAGCCATGCCCTTGAGCTTTTCTGATTTCCTGAGTCACGTATTCCCATTCAGGCAAAAGGTGCTCGAAGTGCTCTGGCTCAATCCAGTCCCCCTTAGCCAATTCGGTGAATTGGATATTGGGCTGTTTCTTGAGGGCGAGGTGGCGGGCAACAGCTCGGTGGGGGCCTGCACCCAAAACCTCGAATTTGCCGGACTTTGCTACACCCACAAGGTGTAGGCCGCCTGTCGTGGCGATTTCGGCGATAATGTTTCCTTCAAGCTTGCCGATTTTCTTCTTGTACGCAATGTGTTCAGGCCTAAGGTCCATAAAAGACTCCTTAAGCCCAAGATTCAGACGCTAATGGGGCAATTTAAGTCGTAACCCAGAGTCTATTGATGGATTGGTCAAGTCTGCCTGTTTCCCCCACCATTTCCCTGAGAACTGTCAGTCGCTGGAGGGCTGGGTGTGAGTCGATTCCGTATCGGTACAGGATTTCTTGAAGCTCATGCGCATCCAGCGAAACAACCCAATTCACCAACTCTTCATTGGTTTGGTTGTCTACATGGGGCATTCTCTTAAGCTTGTCACTAACAGTCAATGAATTAAAGTTGCCGGGTGTAAGGAATCTGAGGTAGAATGGAACGAAGGAGTTTTTGTCATGGGCTGGGTCAAAGCTAGGGCCAGCCATTGCACTTCCATGGTCAATGAGGGCGAGTTCTCCGGTCTCGATGTCGCCCATAGCGTTCTGTCCATGCCTGTCCGTATTACCCAACACAAAGTCCAGAACAGCCCACTTGTGAAGGGTGCCGCTCTTCAGGTATTTATTGAGGATGGATGAGACTTGTGTGAGGTTTTCTTCGCGCATCCTTTCAATAGCCTGCCAAGACCAAGGTAAAACATGGATAGCAGCAAACTCTTTACCATCGAGCAGGACTAAGTCTGTCTGGGGCACCCATTTAGACAAGCTCCATTCTTTGGCTACATGCCAGAAGGCGGCTTCTCGGCGAGGAAGGGAGGCGGATTCTTCTTGAGCGCCCGATGCAGGACCAGCACCACCAAAGTCTGGCTTCAAAAGAAGTGTTACGTCGTTGTCGAGGTCAAAGGCCAACATGCTGCCCTGCGAATGTTTGCTATGAAGGATGATTTTGTGAATGTGGCCCGACTCAGAAGCCCTTTTAATTGAATCTGCCGCATCGTGGCCTTCTGAAAGTGCGGGTTCGATTTCCTTAAAACGGATGGGGTTGTCAATAGACTTTTGTAAGCCCTTGGTTTTAATGACTGCTCGAATAGCCCTTTTGTTGGACTCGTTATTCTCTAGCCCATAAGCCTGAAGGGCGGCAGCTTCGAGGTCTCCGTCATTGTTGTAGATTGCTCGTCGAATCTGGTCAAAAGACAAAGACTTACCACCCGCCAAGAATTTGGCGGCCTCAAAGGCTTCGTGGGAGCTGGTCCTTAATCCGAGCATAGCGGTAGCGACCCTAATTCCTGCTTCAATTCTGTCGCTATGCTCAAGATTAGGGGCTAGAATTGCTTCCAATGGCGCTTCAGACTTGTTTACATTGCCGCTCGATAGTCTTTGAATGGCCTCTTGGGCGAGTTGATAATGACCTGATTCTTCAGGAGTTTTGCTGGCTATGGAACGCGCCATCTCAAGTGTGAGGTTGGGGTTGGTTAGTGCGTATTCGTGAACCAAAGAATCAGCTTCGTTTGTATCAATTAAGTATTTGAGGAGTTCTGGATGGATGTTTTGGTTTAGGGCTGCGCGTACGTGAACCAAAGAACCGGCCTTGTGGATGTTTTGGTTTTTGGCTGCGTATACGTGAACCAAAGAATCAGCTTTGTTTTTATCAATCAGGTATTTAAGGACTTCTGGATGGATGTTTTTGTTTTCGGCTGCGTTTGCGTGAACCCAAGAATCAGCTTCGTTTTTCTCAACTAGGTATTTGAGGACGTCTGGATGGATGTTTTTGTTTTGGGCTGCGGCTACGTGAACATCAGAACCGGCTTTGTTGTTTTCAACTAGGTATTTAAGTAATTCTGGGGTAATGTTTTTGTGTTGGGCTGCGTATTCGTGAACCAGAGAACCAGCTCCGTTTCTATCAATTAGGTGTTTGAGGAGTTCTGGGGCAATGTTTTTGTTTCGGGCTGCGCGTGCGTGAACCAGAGAACCGGCTTTGTTTGTATCAATCAGGTGTTTGAGGAGTTCTGGAGGCAAATTGCCGAGTCTGGCGAGACGTTCCGCAAAATCGGAATCTGGATTTTGTTTCAAAAACTGCGTGAACATATTGACGGCGCCGGATTGGTGCCAGCTATTCGAATCTAATCCAGTCAATTTACTAAAAAACTCATCCTCATAAAGATTATTTATCTTTTTTACTGGGTGCTTACGAGCATATAAATCAAGAAGGGCTGGGTTTACAAAATCTTTTTCCCCCCTTCTGTACAACGAAATTTTGGGGTTTACTTTTTTGACTTCATCGTAAAGTTCGTCCGAAAAATCATCGACGTGGAAATTGCCTCCTGAATAAACCAAGCCAACCGGAATATGTCCTCTCTTTAACAATTCAGCAATAGGACGATGGTATTCACTTGAGGGTTTTGTGTCGTTTCTACCGCGCATTTCTGTAAATACACCGTTATTTTCCACAAAAGTTACATGGGGCTCATAGTAGGTTTTGCCGCCAATAACATGCTTTTTTCTGAGGGACAGCACATTATCTCCTTCTTGAGGGTCGTAAGTGTTACCGCAGTGTTCCATCGCCTCCCCCTCAGAAGAACATTGGCTTTTACCCAAATCCCACCACGCAAAATCATCTCCCAAATCTATTATTTTTTTAGCGGTTTCAGGTTTTTCCGCAAGCCTCCCCTTTAATTTATGTAGGGAGTCGGCATCTTGAAGAGTTTGTAACCCAGTTTTTAAGTCATGCCCCTTGTCAAAACGGATGTTTTGGATGTCAGAGCTGGGATGCAGTGCATAATGCTCCAGCTTTTCTTTTACTTCAGGCGTAAATGCGGAAGGATTTGCTCGATGGTTCCTAATGCTCCAAGTAGCCCAGTTTTCGTTGGGGAGCTTGCTGTAGCTCCAGTCAACGTGCGCCTTCTGTTCTGGGGTTGGGGTCGGGCCATACATCTTCAGGCCGTCTTTTTTACCCTTAATCAGCTTCTCAAAACCCTCAAGCGTTTGGGCTTTTACCAAAGAGTTGTTTTCAACCCACACCTCATTGTCGTGGGGGTGGAATTCCAAGTGCATGAGGAAGGGGAGGTGCCGATTCATTGGCTTAATTCTAGCCATGCCCAATTCCGACTTCTTGAACTTCTTTTCCCTAATGCTCGGTGGAGGGGGCTTGACATCCTGTAAAAGATATGCTCTAATTTGTTTTTTGCCGGTTGCTTGAGCTGCCGCCTGCCGGTGATTGCCGTCGATTAGGTAGTAGGAGTCAGGACCGGCTTGTCGAACCACTACGGGGGGCACATCGTCCCCACCACGAAGCATTCTGGTGTACAGGTTTAGCCTATCTTTGTTGACGGGCATGTTTGAGCCCGATGCTTTGTCTGTGGGAATGATTATGGGTTTAATTCTTTGGTGATTCCCCTGAGCAAAAACATTAACCTCTGGTGGAATGACATCTGGGTTTACCCACCTGAATTCGTCACATTCCTCATCGGGGTCATTGCAGTCTTCGGGGTACTCGTCTTTTGGTACGGTGACCTGAAATGAATAAATGGTAAGGTTTTTGTCTTTGATGTCGCAGTGCCCCAAAACCTCAATGCTGTCGGCAGACAGGCCTGTTTCTTCGAGAAGCTCTCGAACAGCACCCTCTTCGGCAGACTCACCCTCTTCGATGTGTCCACCGGGAAGAGTCCATTTACCGCTGTCGCGGCGTCGGGCAAACAAAAGCATCCCGTCTTCGTTAAATGCTGCGACCGAAGCGACTTCCTTTGATTGCGGTTTCCTTGCCATGACATCAATCCTGATTTTTTAATTTAAGCCAAACTCTTTCCATCGACTTAAGGGCGTCGTCATCAAAGATGGCTTCATTGCACTTTTCGCAAAAATAGCCCTTAACATGTGCGGAGAGGGTGGTGTCTTTGTAGGTGACTGGGAATTCCCTGACACCCCTAACCATAACCCTCGCGCACTCTGGGCAGCGCACCTTTGTCTTTTGCGTAGACATTAGACGGTGCTCGAGAACAGTTTGGTTCCGAAGAGAGACCTGATTTTACCAATCAAACCAACCCTCTTCTCTTGAAGCATCGAGATTCTTGT
>RGUK01000158.1 GCA_010027825.1 bacterium | reverse complement strand
TGGTTTGATAATTCACAAGAAGATGTGGTATCCATTGATATACTTACTTATGCTGGCAATCTTGAAAATCTATCCTCTTTAGATGGCAAACTCCGACACCATTTTATACGAGGCAACATTGGTGATCGCTATGGTTGGCAAATCACACGAATTAACAAGGCGCAGCGCTTCTAGCGTGTCGGCTGTTTCCCCTGACTGGGAGATCATGATATACACGCTTTCTGGCTCAGGAAACAGCGTCATGTATCTGAATTCGGAGGCCAAATGGACGCGTGTTGGAATCTTGCAAATAGTTTCAAAGAAGAATTGGGCAATGCGTGCTGCGTGCCACGACGTCCCGGCGCTAACCAAGTTGATATAGCGGAGGTTGATAACTTGTTCTTTGCTCAACCCGAGCTGGCGCCAAATGGAATCGTTGTATTCCAGGGGCAAGCGACGATGATCATTACGCGTTGGGGCAAGTTCTGTTTGGCTTCCCAACATTTTGCAGAAGGCTAGGGTTCTGTTGATAGCACGTTTTTGCTCATAAATTTCCTTGAGCATAAAGTGTTCAAAGGTCCCCTTATCAACATCAACATAGGCCTGGTCAATATCTTGGATGCTGTATGGCAGGGTTTTGCCTTCAAAGCTATAGAGCTCAAGGCTGTCTTTTTTAACCAGAGCAATGCTGTCGTCAGGCATGAAAACAACGCGACGAGTTTTGTCGGAAAAAGCTATGAAATCAGAGGATACAAAGCTCTCCTGCTCACCCAGCCCAATCACCATGGGGGAGCGGTGGCGAACTACGACCAAGGTGTCAGGAAACTGTTCCAGCAGGAAAATAAAGGCAAAAGCGCCTCGGATATGCTGAACAAAAGCTAAAAGAGCGGTTTTCAGGTCTTTGTGCTCTTCAAGCAAGTCGTGTAGCAAGTGAGCAGCAAGCTCGGTATCTGTGGTAGAAACGATGGAGTGGCCCCGCGCTAGGAGCTGCTCCCGCAACTCGTCGTGCCCTTCGATGATGCCATTATGCACCACAGCGATGGTTTTGTGGCAATTAAAGTGGGGATGAGCGTTTTTCTGGTCCACAATGCCGTGGGTTGCCCATCGGGTGTGTCCCATGCCCGTATAGCCATCAAAGGTGGCAGAGGTAAGGAGCCGTTTTACCGGTGCTACGCCCCCGGCTTCTTTTTGGTAGCTGAAATGGCCATGTTTTGCGTCTATACAGACAAATCCTGCCGAGTCATACCCGCGATATTCAAGACGAGAGAGACTTTCAAGAACCAGGTTCTTGCAGAGCTGCTTGCCCGTGTACGCGACAATTCCGCACATTGGTAACTCTTGTTTCCCTACGAAATATACTTTAAAGGGCTGGCAAAAAGAGATACAGCTCCACCGGAGTGGAGCTGTATGAAAAAGCGATTAACGTTTGACGAATTGGAAGCGTCTACGCGCGCCTTTTTGACCGTATTTTTTACGCTCTTTAACACGAGCGTCTACGGTAAGAAGGTCGTTTTGGCGAAGCGTGCCCTTGAAGGCTTCGTTTGCCTTGAGCAGTGCACGAGCGATGCCCAGCTTAACAGCACCGGATTGGCCTGTTTCGCCACCACCGACTACTGCAACCATGACATCGTAAAGCTTCTCAGCTCCACAGACTTGGAAAGGGAACACAACAGCGCTGCGTGCTGCGTCGGTATTGAAGTATTCAGCGAAGTTTTTGCCGTTCACTTCAATAGAGCCTTTACCTGGCTTGAGCCACACGCGGGCTACTGCCGCTTTGCGGCGTCCAACGCCATGGTGAGTCTGAGATGCTACTGTTTTTTTCATAACGTCACAACCTAGGGTAAATCGTACAGTTGGTAAAACATCAATTTGCTTAACGTAATACTGACGGTGGGGCCTGGACGAGCGACCTACAGCCAATAATCAGAACCTCTAAAGCTTACACCTGTCAGGCTGTTTTGTCAAAAAACAGACCTGGTATTGGCCTATTCCTGCTAATTAATACAAACTGTATTTAATTAATGGAGCCGGCGATCGGACTTGAACCGACGACCTACTGATTACGAATCAGTTGCTCTACCACTGAGCTACGCCGGCCGGGCGATGTTGCTATTGTTCAAACGCTTCCTGACACACAATACAGCGGGCTGCGAAGGGGAAATGCCCCAGGCGCTTCTCTGAAATTGGCTCACTGCAATCTACGCAGATGCCATATTCGCCTCGCTCAATACGTGCCAGCGCGTCCTCCATCAAGTGGAGCTCATCTATTTCAGTCTGTTGCAGCGAGTTTTGCAGCTTCTCCATGCTGAGGGAGAGCGCTTCGTCTGCGCTGTCTTGGACCATGCCGTCAGTCAGTTTTTCATGCGACTGCTTAGACAGCGTATCGTCCATTTCCTGCTTGCGTGCGAGCAATGTTTGTCGGATTTTCTCCACAAAATTAGCTCTATCCTTCACTGCTACCCCTTCTCTTCTCTTTTCTCTGTTTACGTACGTTTTTGAAGAAAGATTGCAAGAGAGCCATACATTCTTCAGCACGGATTCCACTTTCAATGCTCAAATGTTTGGCATACGACGGAAGCGGGAGGCTTGTGGTGACAACTGACCCAAACAAGGGGGATGTTGCGCCAAAGACAACAGCTTCAATACGTGAAAGCTGGATGAGCCCAATGCACATCAAACAGGGCTCAAGGGTAACATAGATTGTGCAACCATTCAATCTCCAATCCCCAATTCTTTTGCATGCTTGGGCTATGGCACGTGCTTCTGCGTGAGCAAGTTGGCAGGCGGCTGTTTCCATTTTGTTGTAGCCCCGCCCGATAACGGTGCCGTGTTTGTCAACCACTACCGCTCCAATCGGCACCTCCTTGTATTTCAAGCTCACCAACGCTTGTTTAATGGCCTTTCCCATGAATGTTTCTTTTTTGTCACGCTTTAAGGCTCTCTTCATCTATTTTGTTCCTGGGTATGGGCTTGGCTATACTTTTCATTTCATGCGCTGGTGGCTAATTAATGCTCAACATGATATAATAAACAGCGCAGCGTATGAAAGATTTTGTGAAGGTAACAGAGTGCTGCAAGCGTAAGGGCGTAGGAAGATTACATGGATAACAAAGATCAGAACAAAAAAGTCCACCAACCTGAAGAATATGGTGCCAGTGCGATTAAGGTGCTTGAAGGGCTGGAGGCGGTTCGTAAACGCCCTGCGATGTACATCGGATCGACCAATACGGCCGGCCTGCACCATTTGGTGTGGGAGGTGGTCGACAACTCGGTGGACGAAGCGCTTGCGGGTTTTTGTACCAAAATAAACGTGGTCATCCACGGCGATAATTCCTGTTCAGTTGAGGATAATGGTCGCGGTATCCCCGTTGACATCCATCCAACGGAAAAAAAATCTGCCGCTGAGGTTGTGCTGACCAAATTGCACGCAGGCGGCAAATTTGAAAAAGACTCTTACAAATACTCTGGTGGCTTACACGGCGTGGGCGTTTCGGTAGTAAACGCACTTTCCAGCAAGCTTGAACTGCGCATCCATCGGGGTGGCAAGGAATACGTGCAGTGGTACATGCGCGGCGTACCTCAAGCGGATTTGCAAGCAATTGGGGAATCAGAAAAGCGTGGTACCTTCGTGCGCTTCTGGCCAGATGGCAGTATCTTTGAAACTACCGAGCTTAATTACGATACCCTGGCATCGCGCTTTCGCGAATGCGCCTTCCTGAACAAAGGGCTGCGCATTTCGGTGCGTGATGAGCGCAACGGACAGAGCGATGAGTTTTATTTTGAAGGCGGTATCGCATCGTTCATTGAAACGATTAACAGCAAAAAAACACCGCTCTTCAAGGAAATCGTTCAGTTCAACAAAGATGATGAAACGTACGTGTTGGACTGGGCATTGCAGTACAACGATGGATACACGGAGCAGACCTTTAGCTTTGTGAACAACGTGCGCACACCCGATGGCGGTACCCACGAATCCGGCTTCAAATCAGCCTTGACGAAGGTTTGCAATCGGTATGCCCAGAAATTTAACATGCTCAAAGACGAATCATTTTCGTCCGAAGATGTGCGTGAGGGGCTAGTCTGCGTCATCAGCATTAAAGTACCGGAGCCTCAGTTTGAGGGGCAGACCAAGTCGCGCTTGGGTAACAGCGAGGTGAAGGGTATTGTCGATTCATGGACCTATGCCTTTTTGGACACGCTGTTTGAAGAAAATCCCCTCCTGGCTAAAAAAATCCTGCAAAAGGCTGTGCTTGCCCAGCAAGCGCGGTCAGCGGCAAAGCGGGCACGCGAGCTGACGCGTCGCAAGAGCGAGCTAGAGACCTCAGTGCTCCCGGGCAAGCTAGCTGACTGCTCGGAAGAAGATCCATCTAAGAGCGAATTGTACTTGGTAGAAGGGGACTCTGCAGGGGGTTCGGCCAAGCAAGGTCGCGATCGTTTTACCCAGGCAATTTTGCCGCTCAAGGGTAAAATCATAAACGTTGAAAAGACCCGCTTAGACCGCATTCTGGCAAATCAGGAAATTAAAGATTTGATCACGGCTATTGGTTGTGGTGTTGGTAACGATGCATGTGTCACGGAGAA
>RGUK01000157.1 GCA_010027825.1 bacterium | reverse complement strand
GGTGCCATAAAACTACTCCTTTAGCTTTTGTAAATCAATTATGCTGTTTGCTGCACTTGCGAAACCAAGAACGAAATCGGGATGAAGTAAATGGCTCCTGCCAATTTTACATTCAAGCTGACAATCATAGAAGTTCCACTGATTCTAACGATAATGTCTTTGTATCCGCCGGGTGCATCATCGCTGGCGGCAATCAATTTAAGTCTCAAGAAATCAGAAAGAATGGTTTCCAATGCCGATTTAGCAAGGGTGGCGGAAATTTCCGCAACAGACTGTCCGACAAACAATCTTTCCATTCGCGTGGCAGTGGTCAGGGCAATAATGTCCGCAGCATAAGTAGCTTGAATGCTGTTGAAGACGAAGTTTGAATCCTTGCCATATGTAGTTTGGTCAGAGACCCAAACATAACCACCAGTATCAGAACGCTTCATGGGCAACAGACCGCTAATCAAAGCGGTTTCCATGGCCGTATCATCTTGGTCACTAAAGTCTTTAGCGGCCTGAAGAACTCCGGAAACATTTGCGAATTTGTTTACAATTGCTCGGTAGAAACCGGCGGCTTGCATACCGGCAGCAACGGTCGCACCCATCCAAGGCGCAAATTGCTTAATGCTACCGTCACTTGCTTGGTTTTTGACATCTTGGAATGTCATGGAGCATCGGAAAGAAGCAATATTTGAGGCAGCTTCTTTTACATTTGTAAATGTGTCCTTTTTAGACAAGAAGGCTTGTCTATTGCGGCGTCGCTTGAGCGTGGACATCTTGAGTACATGAGTCCTGCAAGCATTATTGATTGAATCAATAGTGTAGCTTGAGGCAGACTCAGTCAATCCTTCAAGGATATCTGAGGAGGCGTCTCGGCTGAAGAGGGGCACCAAGAAGTTGCCTCGGACCTTTTCGAGTGCTTCCAATGCAGCCAAAACATCGGCGTCAGAAGTCCCACCCTTGGTTCCGCCAGCCAAATACTTGGTTGAGGAGGGCTTGGGCAAACCTGAAGCGGCGGCCTGCAAAAGACCTGCGGCAGTCTGCATCTGTGCAATAGCAGACTCTTCAGAAACCTTCTTGAATAGTTTGTATGCGTCAACCTTCAAGCGACAGGCTTGAGCTCCATGCGTGGTAGCCGCATCAAAGGTACCGTCATCCAACGCCGAAGGAGGCAACTGACCCAACACTCCATTACCCACAGAGCAAGACATGCCGCTCTGGCTGTTGAGGTAATTGGCGAGGTCCGCTAGGGTAGAGTAGTCCTTGAGACTGAGCGTCAAGGGGCTGTTCGCGGCTCCTGTGCCACCAACCATGGTAATTGTCATGGTTGAATCACTAACGACAACCGAGCAGGTAGTTCCAGTATAACCGAGCTTAAGCGCGATTTCGCCACCAGCAATAATTTCCTCTTGTACGTTGTCGGACTGTCGGTTGATAGACAGTTTAGCGCTGTATTCGGAGGCGGAGGTGAGAAGCTTGGGGGCACCTGACTTCGAAACCCAGCTAACCTTGGTGGTAGAAAGAGCGTAGAGACAATTCGACAACAAGTCAGCAGGAGGGGTAGAAACTAGCTCAATAACTTCAAGTGACTTACCCATTCCGTCTTTAGGATTTGCAGCGGCCAAAGAAATAGAAATTGGTGCAAAAACTCTAACGTCAGTGTCTGCGGCAACACTAATTCCCGGAGAAGAAATAGCCACAGGAGAAACTACTGGGTCTCCAGCATTTCCGGTCATGTTTGAAAGTTTAGTGGCAGTGATGCTGTTGGCCGTAGCTGCTGTAACAACATAAGCACCGGCATTTGCGTTTCCAGCGCCCTTAATGGCAGAGTTAGCTGGAATAACCAATGTATCACCCACTTGAGCGAGTGCGTCAAAATCCTCGTCGTAGTCAATACGAATGGAATTTCCGCCAGTGAGGGTTACCGTCAATTTGCCGCTTACATTAGCGATAACATCACGTTCAGTGCCGCCAGTAGCCGAAATACCAGTAAGAGCGCCCAATGAGCTAACGACCACTGGAGGCAACGCGGCAGAAGCGATGGTAACTTTTCCGCCACTTCCAAGTGCTGCGCCGCCGCTAATGCGAAGGGTCATATCCAAGGAGGCGTTGGGTGGAATCCATGTGGTCAAACCGGTAGTAGGCACAACCTCGCTGGTAGCAGCCGTGACATCAAAATAAATCAAATTGCCAAGTTTACCATATCCCTTATCCGCAAGGTCCATGTAGGTGGAGCTATCCCACTTTGACATAGAAGCTTTTGCTTTAGCGGAGCTATTGGTCTTGACAAGCATGATGAAGCTTGGAGAACCAACAATATTAGGGTCGTTTGCAGGTGTTGCGGCAGCTCTAAACGCATCCACCAAAGAGCCGCTTCGGTATTTGGAAACTACTTGCGCCACTTGGTCGGGTCCAAAAACATTCAACTGAAGGTCTTCTTCTAGGTCAAAGCGTGGACCGGCGTCTGCCTCTCCAACAAGCATCAAAACACCAGTGGTTGCCAACCCAGAGTTTGAGGATTCAACCTTAATTGTCGAGTACGCTCCGGGAATGATGAGCGTGCCAGCGTCGGTTACGTAGGACTGTGCCACAGTAGACTCCTTAGTTCAAAGTAAAGATTAAGTTGCGGTTATTATTCATTTGAGGGTGGTTTCTGTTCAGGTGGGGGAGCCATTGCCCTAACCTGTGCGGTCGCCGTCGGTGAAGGTTTAGGTAGTTTTACCTTAGGTTTTTTCAAATTCATTCCGGGCAATTTTGGACCCGCATTTTTACTTAGCCCGGGTTTTGATGTATTGCTAGCAACAGGAGTGGCGGTCGCCATGTTCTTACCTGAAGGTGGCTTGGCCATGGGGGCGTCTGCTTTTTTAACAATTTCGCCACCTGAACCTTGGTCCTTGATTTTAACCTTCTTGGAAGGTTTATCGCCGGGTAGGGTTCCATTCTTTTCACCCGGCTTAGGGGCTTGGCCCGTTTCAATCATTGGAAGGTCCGTTTTATTCATGGACTCTTCTTCTTTGCTGCAGTTCCAGCGTTTTAATGCAGCTCCCTTAGGGGTTAATTTACCCTCTTTGGAAGTTGGTCCGGGAACGCCACTCATTCTTGCACAAAAAGACTTTTTGCGCTTACCAGCCTCTGAGTCGGGCTTAACTTTTCCTGTGACCGGTCTTTTTAAGTCAGAGCCGGTTTCTCGATTGTATTTTTCCCTGTATTTATCATTCAAACCACCCTTTTTAGAGTGTTTTTTTGAATTATATCCATGGAATGGCTTATCGGAATCGCCTTCTTTTTTGTTAATGTCAGAAGACTCTTTAGCATCTTCCGACATTTGCATGTCTTCGGTTTTATTGTACTTCTGCATCTTCTTTTTTTCTTCTAGCATTCCGAAGATGCCGGGTTTTTTTACGTCATAAACAGCGGCGGAACCAACTTGTTTGGAGCTGTAGTCAGCGCCCTTAGGTGCTTTGGCCGCTTTAGAATCATGAACAGTCATCGAAGCTACAGATTTTTTAACAGAATCGGCTCCAGACTTCACATCAGCCATATCACATTTTTCCATTTCAGGATGTGACTTGCTGCATTTTTTGCATGGAACTGGCATGTGCATGTCTGCTTTTTTAACTTCCGACATATCACATTTTTCCATTTCAGGATGTGACTTGCTGCATTTTTTGCACTTAATTACCTTGGAATCACTTTTTTTGGCTTCAGGTAGCTTGCCACCCTTATCTTCTTCGATAAACTTTTCCCCAACTTTTTTGGGTATGCCTAATGTGGAGTGTCCACTTGCAGCAGCCCCCATGGCTCTACGTTGAGCCTCACTCACGGGAGGTTTGGCGAGTGGCTCGGCCAAAGAAAGATGTCCGCCCGCAGGGGGGTTTGTGGTTTGTTCGCCATATCCCATGCTAAGATTTTTGTCAATCTCCATGGTTGCGGTCTTCTTAAGGACCCGCGCTTTGTACTCTGCCCATTCCAAAGCAAAATCTTTTGAAGGAGTGCTTTGTCCTTCTGATTTTTGAAGCTCTCTGGTGCGTAGCTCCCGCATCTCTTCTGCGTACTTTTCAACACGGTCTTTCATGGCCTTTGCTAAGGCCAATCGAACCTCCGAAATAGTGTACTCTTTTTCGTCAGACACGGAGTAACTCCCTTCAAACTTCTTCAATAGGTCATTTGAGCCTACCAGCCCAAGATTGTGAGCGGCTTGGCGAACTTGCCCTAGCGCAACGTCTAGTGGAATCTTTTGATTTGAGGGCTTAAATCCCTCTTGACTTGGTTCTGTAAACTTACCTGTAACAGCACGATGGGCTGCGTCGTGCATTACAGTATTGAGCTCTTTATTAAAGTCTTCTTCCGGCAAATGAACTCCAATTTGCTTGGATAGTTCCCTTTGCTTATGGGCGGCCAACCACTCCCAATGAACTGCACGCATGGCTTCATTGGTATTGCGGTGATGCCCCAGTTTACCCATTCTCCTACCTTCACCATACATTTTATTTAATTCGGGATAGGTTAGAGCGTGAGCCAGTTCGTGTATTTTTCTCCAAGAATCGGTATACTCTTGGTCCCTAAAGCTACCCGCCTCTGAAGAGGGGTCATAAATCATCAGGTGCTTGGT
>RGUK01000156.1 GCA_010027825.1 bacterium | reverse complement strand
GCCCTCGATCGCTGCGAGTCTTGGCGGCTGACTCGTGATCTCCCTCGGCAGCCCCGTGAACTGCTTGACGATCTGCCCGTTGCTCAGATCAATCGAATGCATGACCCCGCCCGCCTGCACCAGCTCATTCACCCCGGCGAGAAACTCCTTGCGCTTGTCAGTCAAAGCTTGCCAATCCAGGTAAACCACCCCGCCCAGGTAATCCCGCGCCGCTTGCTCAATGGCTGCTTTTTTCACCCGCGAAACATACCGCCGCGAACCGTCCGCGTCCTTGACCTCAAACCGCCACCCGCGCCCGGCCCGGTAGATCACCAGACTTTTCAGCCCATCACGGAAGCGGAAACTTTTTGCTTTCACAACCCAAGGGATTTTTTCAGCTTTCTGAAAACCAATCTGATGGCAACAACTGAAAACCCATACAGCGCCAGCGAAATTACAAATCCTAACGGATGCAAACGATTACACAACGGTACATAAAAGTTCAGACCATTCAAAATTGCAATCAAAAGAACTGCCAACACCAATATCAAAATTAGACACCTTGCAAAATAATTTAGCCAAATGTATTTCATAGTTCCGTGCTTGCGTTATACCGTTTTTTGTCATGCGAAGCAAGCGGTAAACTCCGGTCCTCGATTTGTCCCCTCGCAATGATTTCTTTGGTGCGAACTTTCACCGCATCCTGACAGTAATCCTTGATCGACGGGGCATTCACAATCCGGCTGGCCCGGTCAATTTGCCGAAATTCTTGCGGCGTGAATTCCAAAGTGAAAAAGCCTGTTTCTTCCACGCTTTGCCGACCTTGCGCTTTTTCCTCATTGGAAATCGCCGCGTCGATCGCATGCATGATTTTTGCTGATTTATTAGGCGAACGCGCGGACATCGCATGCATGACGGAACTGTGAGAATACCCCGTCACTTCCGCCAACCATTTGCGATCCTTGCCAACTGCGGCGAGTCGTTTTTTCATGTCTTTTGTATCGGCCATGCAAAATAATTGCATGTAAATAACAATAATACAACATTTTTTTTTCATTTTATGCATTTTTTATGTTGACGACATGCATAAATAATGCAAATCTCCCCGCGGACGATATGAACGCACCAGCAGCAACCCCACCAACACCGCCGGTTGATCGGCTTACAACCATTGATTTGTCAGACTTCAACGCTGACGAAATTCAGACCCTCCGCATGGAAGCCATGCAGCGCGGATTGAGCATGAGCCAGCTTCTTTCGGAAATGGTTCTGGAAGTCACCCGTCGGCAAAAACAAACCTCCGCAGCATGAACCCGCCGCGTGCCACGATTGATACGATCACCGGCATGCTCACCCTGCCGGTCCCGGTCGCTGCCCAGGTGCTTGGCATTGGCATTGCCAAACTCCGCCGCGAGCTTCCCGTCATTTCCCACGGCTACCGCTCCAAATCAGTCACCATTTCCGCCATGCGGGAATGGCTTAAGAACATGACAAATGGGTGAAAGACTACCCCGACAACCTCCTACTTGCCGCCCATGCCGACCTATGGCGGCGGTCAGTCAGCAACCCCCGCAACCATGACGAACGCTGGATTCTTGCCCGCCGCGGCGCAACCTCCCGCGAAATCCTCCGCCGCAGCCTCTCGCCGGCGTGAACGATGCAACTCTGGCGGCGGCGGATAGGAAGCCGGAATAAACAATGGACGTTATCGCCGACGCCAGCAGTGGCCTTGTTCTCTGAATCAGCCCGAACTCCCCCAAGACTCCGATGAAAATACTAACCCGAGACGACACCGAGCATTACGTGGAATACGTCACACTGGCCGAAGCATCCAAGGAAATCGCTGTGTGGGAACACGAAGCAAAGATCCTCCGCGACGAACTGAAATCTGAGCATGAGAAAGCCATTTATTGGTTCATCTCCTATCAAGAATTGAAATGGGCGGTAGGTCAAACACTGGAGGAAAACCGCCACCTTGCGAACGGCGACCAATGCAAGCTGAAACTCCTTCGGGACGCATACGAGAAAGTAAAAAGCAAAGAAACCAAACTGCCTAAAACCGATGAAAAACAAAATACCAACTGACATCCTCAACGAATCCCACCGCCGATCCTCTTGAATCCATTTTCCACAAATTCAATCACCATGAAACACTACTTACTAACCAAAACCCACCAAGGGCAGCGCATCCTTGCGCTTCTCGCCTTGGCCGCCATCACCGCATTTCCGGTTTCCCTGAAAACCGGCATGCTCATCCCCGGCATCATCGGCCTGGCCGCACTCATCGCCGCCGCCTGCTGCCTGCCGCAATACCTACGCGACTACCGCGCCATGCTTTCCCACATCGCCACCAGAAAGGACCCATGGAGATGATCGCCGAGCAAATTCTATCCACATGCGCAAAGCACGGCATCGGCATTGTCAGTGCGCAAATCCTCCTTGCCGTCGCAAAAAACGGCATGATCCGCGCCAAAGACATCCGCAAGCACATGATTCCCAATGAAGCATACGCCATTTACATGGTCGCCGCCGCCCTATGCAAAAACGGCCTGCTCGATCGCCACAAAGAACCCGGAGAATCCTACCGCTACTTCGTCACCACCGCAGGCATGGGCATTGTGCAGGCCATTCTCGATGCGCAGTCACCGGCACCAGCCCCAGACCCAGCACCCGTCCACGATCCCGGCCCACTACTCCCGCTATGAGACCATTCCACTACCCACCACGGCTCGACGACCTGGAAACATTCCTACACCCCACCATGGGCTCACCCTATGCATGGCAGGGGAAAAGCTACTTTGCCACAAAAGAATGGTGCTGCATCTATCAACACCCGTTTCCCGGCATGGCAGAGATCGAGCCCAGCCCCCGCATCATCGCCGCAGAGAACCGCGCCGCAGAGATTTCCCCGAAACACTGGCGGCCCATGGACTTCATCACCCAGGTTCTCAACAAATTCCCCGCCCGCCTCTGGAGTGAGCACGCAGGCCGCTACACCCTGGACGCGCGGGAAAAAGTCAGGATCGGCGCCGCAAGCGCATCAAAAGCGATTCTCCAGCTCGCCTCGCGTCTTCCCGCCGCAGACATCTCCATCAACGGCTACCCTGGCGACCCGGTCTTCGTCCGCTACCGCGGCGGCCTTCTCATCATCCACGGCACCGACCCCCGCCCCGACGATAAATTCAGTCTCACATTCTTTTCCCCCAGCTTGCGCGAAATCTGATGCAATACCTCAACATCCCTACCGCATTTCTCCGCTCCCCGGAATACATCGCCGCGGAACCAACCGCCCGCGCCACATGGTTGAGCCTCATCGGCTATTGTGCCGAGCAGGAGAACGGCGGCATCATCGCCGCTTGTGCGGCCTGGAAAGACCGCCAATGGCAGCAGACAGCCGGCGTGACCTTGGAGGAAACCAAAATGGTTTGTTCACTCTGGAAATGGGAAGGCGACTCTATCATTTTGTTCGGCTACCCAAGCGACAAGGAAGCCATGGTCCGAAGCAAACGCCAAGCAGGAACCCAAGGAGGCCGCGCAAAAACCCAAGCAAAAACCCAAGCAGCCCGACAAAACGGAGCAAAGCACAACCCAAGCAAACACCCAAGCACAACCCAAGCACAACCCAAGCAAACACCCAACGGAAAGGAAAGGAAAGAAAAGGAAGGAAAAGAAAAGGAAGAGGAAGAAGCCGCCGCCGCATCATCAAAAAATTCCTTCGACATCTCCGATCCAGAAACCACCACCGCCGACACCGCCGAAATTGCCAACTGCGAACGCCTCGTCGAAGCCTACCCACGCCGCACCCACTACGCCGATGCCTTGCGCGAGGCCCGCGCCTGCCTACAGCGCAACCACGGCGATGCCGAAACCATTCTTGCCGGCATCCAGGCCATTGCCAAAAAAGTGGCCGGATGGACCGAGGCCGAACGCCTCACCTTTCTGAAAAAGCCCCCCCTGTTTTTCGCCGGCGACCACTGGCGCGACAATCCGGAATATTGGCGCGGCAAAAACGACCGCACCCCCTTGGGGACGCCGCGCCCCCGCCGAAACTTTCCACCTGTAACATTTCAACACAAAAAACAACAAATCGACACAATGACCTTCAAACCATGCCAAGAATGCCAAACGCCTTACCCGTACGAAGCCATCGAGCTTGACGGCATCGACATCATGCAAAGCTTCGCCCATTACTGCGATGCCTGCGCCCTGGTCCACGAACGCAAGCGCGAGGAAGCCAAGCGCACCGATCGCATCGCCGCCGCCCAGGCCATGCTTGCCGAGGCCATCCCGCCCCGCCTACGCGAGACAGACATCACCCACGAAAAATTCAACCGCCCCGCATGGGACTTGATCAAAAACAACACCAACCCCTTCGACACCCGGAACATCCTTATTGTCGGCAAGGCCGGAATCTGCAAATCCCGCATCCTCGCCCTGCTGTGCAAACGCGCCGCCCTCCGCGGCCAGCAAATCGCATGGCTCACCGCCCATGAATTCGCCTTGCTGGCAGATCGATACAAAAACTACAAAACCCGCTTCGAAGCCGGCGACCAGATCAACCGCCTGAAATACATCGACCGCCTTGTTTTCGACGACCTGGGCAAACAGGAATGGACCAACGCCATCGAAGAAGTCTTTTT
>RGUK01000155.1 GCA_010027825.1 bacterium | reverse complement strand
AGCCCTGTTAGGAAAATACCATGTTTTGGTTCTTATTCGGTTTGCTAATAGCGTGCAACACATTGCACGGCGTGGAGCAAGAAGACAGTCTGGTCGTTTTCAATTTAGCAGCCGAGGAAATTAGCAGCATCCTAGAAAACACCCATACCATCCAAGCACCGGAACTGCGGGGCTGCCCGCCGGACGTCTCTTTCGGCGTTGCCGATGTTAAGTATAATCGTGGCAAGTTGAAAGTGGTAGAGTGCGGCAGCGGCGAGTATGCTTATTTTGGCGACCACGAGTTAGCAATCAACGGTAAAAGTCACTTGATCACCGGTCCTTACTGGGGTTTGGTTTGGCATTTTCTCAAATCATTTGGCAAACCAATCTGGTTTGTAACCCAGGAGCCAGAATTTGCTAACGCCTTTGCCCTGGAAACATTAGAAGCATGTGGCGGCAAGGTTGTCCCAACCCTGCAAGCGCTCCAAAAAGACCCTGATTTCACCAGTCTAAAACAAAGGAGTGCGCAAACCACTCCTCACACTATGCAGGATGCAGCAGGCATTATTGTTTTTCGCAGCACGTACGACAAAAGGCGCAACTGCTCAGCTTTTTGCAAGGAAAACCCATCATTCGTTGTGCTGAATGCCCACACCAGAAAGTTTTTTGCCAAGAAAGAAGCAACCTACCGCTTCTTCGAGCAAGCGGGCATGGGGCATGCTTTGCCTATGACGAAAATCTACACGCATGCGTTTTCGCCAGATTTAGCAGAAAACATACTTCGCTCCTTGCCAAAGTTTGAACATCTCATCATCAAACCAACCGATGGTTCCCTGGCACGGGGCGTGAACATCGTCAAGCGGGACGATTTACACCGCCTCTTACCAGACATTCTGCAACAGACACTGAGCTCAAGAACAGGCAAGCGCCCTGCGGGCATCTTCCCCATCAACCGCCATGTGTTCGCAAGCTTTATGGCAAGCGAATTTTTCCCTTCCCAAACCTTGCTAGTCGATGGAAAACCGTGGGACCCTACAATGCGGGTGATGTACGTCATGTGGCACGACCAGGGGGTTATCCGAACCAACGTGCTAGGTTGTTATTGGAAGATTGCAGGAGCTCCACTAAATGACCCCGACGCCCCTTTGCACGCAAAGCACATTACTAATCCAATCGCTTATGGCCCTATCCTACCACTCTTCCAGGTTGATCCAACAGACCAGCATCAGCTTAAAGAATCACTCAAGCGCATCCTTGCCCAGGTCTATCGCACCGTCCTAAAAACCGACGACGGCGGCGAAAATGAAGCCCAGCGCGACCAAGAAATCTATCGACCCAATCGTATGCGACGCACAAGACGCGTGAAATAGTGATCGCCACCAACACACATGCGCATGCTTTGTATTTTAGTGGCTATGCTCGCGATCGGTTGGCACTTGCACGCGCTCAAGCAGGAAGAAACCAAGCTTGTTTTTGCTGTCCATGAGCATGACTTGCAAGCCGCGTTGAGCGACGTATATGTCACGCCCCCTGATGACTCCCTGGCAATGCGTTCGCCTGCCATTTGCTTTGGCGTTGCTGACTTGAAATACGACCACGGGGTCTTGAAAATACTCGAAGGTGGCACGGGAGAATACGCCTACTTTGACGATAATGAGGTGTTGATCAACAACAAGCTGGCTCATGCGAAAGCAACTGGAGCAGATGGGCACAGAACTGCGTGAGATCATGGTGTATCGCATGCGGCGGCAGGATGGTAGACTCACTTGAGGCACTCGAAGCCCATCCAGCTTTTCGAAAGGCTGAGCAAGAACATCCCCGCCTCCCTGGGGCTTTGGAGGAAGCTGCAGGCATTATTGTTTGCAGACGACCACGGCAACGCGATAACAGCCTTAAGACTTTTCAGGCAAGACATCCTGACTTCGTGGTAGTCAGCTTAGAAACCGGTCAGCTGTTCTCGGACAAAGAAGCTACTTTTAACCTCTTGTCCGCCGCAGGCCAACGACACCTGCTGCCCGACTTTGCCATCTATGATAGCGCTTACACACCAGAACTAGCCGAAGAAATTAGACAGCGATTCCACGATTGTTCTTATCTGGTTATCAAACCAACCACCGAATCTATGGCCCGGGGCGTTAATATGCTCGCATGTGAGGACGTGCCAAAAAAGCTCGCCGCCATTCTTAACTATGAAAGAACTAGGCGACGCAAGCGCTTGATCGCAGACGGCACTCAACCAATTAACAGCAAAATAAGCCCCCGGTTTATGGTCAATGCCTTCTGCCCATCACAACCTATTTTTTACCACGGCAGACCGTACGACCCAACCATGCGCGTGATGTTCGTCATGTGGCATAATCAGGGAACAATCACCGTTAATATCCTGGGGGGCTGCTGGAAAATTGCCGGCGCTCCCCTCGATGATCCCAACGCCCACCTTCATGCAAAACACATCACTGATCCAGTAGCATACGGACCCGTGTTACCACTTTTTTTGGTAGAAGCTGAAGACATCGCTGGCGTTAAAGCTCTCCTCGCGCCTGCCCTTGCTGCGGCTTACAAAACACTGCTATTAACAGCATAGGAAAAGTTCTTTTCATGCAAGAGACTGACACCCAGCCCCGGTGTTGGCATCCCCTGAGCAGCCAGGTCAGCATCCATCATAACATGCACAAGCTCGCTAAAAAGCACGCGCGGTTGCCAGCCAAGTTTGTGCTGTGCTTTGGCTATAGACGCCTGCAGATGGGTAACTTCGGTTGGTCGAAAAAATGCGGGGTTAATGGTTACCAAAACGTCACCTGGCTTAACAGCGTAGGCTGCGTTGCTCACATGCAAGGCAATACCAACTTCTTCCACTCCTTTGCCAACCCACTGCAACGTAATACCAACATATTTGCATGCTGCCTCTAGAAATGCCCGCACGGTATGGCTCTGCCCCGTCCCTATTACATAGTCATCAGGCACGTGTTGCTGCAGCATGAGCCACATCGCTTCAACATATTCAGGCGCAAATCCCCAGTCGCGCAAGGCATCCAGGTTGCCAAGTGCCAAAGGCTGCTTATTTCCCGCCAAAAGCTGCGCGAGGGCTTTAGTAATTTTGCGCGTTACAAAGGTTTGGCCCCGCAGTGGGCTTTCATGGTTAAACAGAATACCGTTGCAAGCAAACATTCCGTATGCTTCGCGGTAATTCACGGTCATCCAGTATGCGTAGGCTTTGGCAGCGGCATACGGACTGCGAGGACGAAAAGGAGTCTGTTCTGATTGTGGCGCCGGCGCATCCCCAAACATTTCTGATGAAGAAGCCTGGTAAAATTTGATGCGGGGGTTGAGCACACGGATTGCCTCAAGCAAGCGCGTGGCAGCAACACCAGTAACTTGCGCTGTATACTCAGGCATTTGGAAGGAGGCTTTGACATGCGATTGAGCGCCCAGGTTGTACACTTCGTCTGGCTTGATGGCGCTGAGCAAATCATAGATTCTGCAGGTGTCCGTCAGATCGCCATAATGCAACACTATCCCCCGTGCATCGGGGGCTGCAACAACCTGCTCACTACCTGCCGCCGCTTCACGGCGAAGCATGCCATGCACTTCATAATTTTTGGAACGCAGAAAGGCAGCTAGGTAGGTGCCATCTTGGCCGTTGATACCAGTGATAAACGCTTTCTTCATTACCTCTCCCATGGCTTTTGCCAAGCGACTTGCACTTGTAAGAATCTTGATCATGTACTAGGTTCAACGTACCCCTCGACGAGAAAATGTAAAGAACGATGGCAAAGCCAGAGTAGTAAGGTAGCGTATGAGTAAAACAGTCTTAGTCACGGGCGCCGCGGGTTTTTTAGGGAGCAATCTTTGCGCCCGCCTTCTAAACAACGGCTTCAAAGTCATAGGTGTGGACAACTTATACACCGGCATGCAAGCGAACCTAGACCAGCTGACCACTAATCCCTCCTTTCACTTCGTCAATCATGATATCACCGCACCATTAGATGTCCCGTGCGACTGGATCTTCAATTTTGCTTGTCCTGCTTCACCGCCGCATTATCAAAAAGATCCTATCTTTACGACTAAAACAAATGTTTTAGGCACACTCAATATGCTTGAGCTTGCAAAAAAAAGTAGGGCTCGAATCATGCAAGCATCGACAAGCGAAGTATATGGTGACCCTCTGGTACATCCACAGCATGAATCATACTGGGGAAACGTAAATTGCACAGGCCCTCGAGCGTGTTATGATGAAGGAAAAAGATGCGCCGAATCACTGTGTTTTGATTTTCATAGAACATTTAATACAGATATTCGTGTCATACGAATTTTTAATACCTATGGTCCTGCTATGGATCCTCAAGACGGCCGCGTTATTAGTAATTTTATTATGCAATCGCTACAAGGTCTGCCTTTATCATTATATGGCGATGGCAATCAAACACGATCTTTTTGTTTTGTAGATGATCTAATTGCTGGAATTCTTGCTTGGATGAATTTTGAGGGCGATGGGTGTCATACACCATGCAACATAGGAAATTCTAAAGAAATAACACTTAATCAGCTCATTGAAAAACTAGAAGTTGTCCTTAAGAAAAAACTTACCGTTGATTATAAGCCGTTGCCTCAAGATGATCCGTGCAAGCGCAAACCTGACTG
>RGUK01000154.1 GCA_010027825.1 bacterium | reverse complement strand
TAAGGCGGCCGTGGTATTCGCCCAGGCTGGCTTGGGAACGTTCCAGCATGTCCATGATAACCGTCTGCCGGGTCTCGATCCGGGCCACAGATTCGCGCACAAGCGAGAGGCGTTCTGCAAGTTCAGCAATTTGTTCCGTGCTCATAACGTTGCGTTTTCCGCACCTTCGGCAATGCGAACCATTTCCTCGCCCTTCTCATTGTAAAAAAGCTCAATAAAACCCTCCGCCTCAAGCCAGCGCAGGCTGGCCATCATGTCACGCCAGCCGGGGGTGTCGTGCTCGTCGGCCGCAGTCATTCATTTTGCCTTCCCCGCATCCTCGGCTGCGCCCATATCGCTGTATCGTGGCAGGGCGTTGTTATCCGTGTTCCGTGGCGAGCAGGAGCAGAGTAGTAATGTAAGGATTAGGAATAGCATTAAAAAACAGGAGAATATGTTGTTAATCTTGCCGTATCCTTTACGGTATAAGTTTTCTCAGTAACACCCCTGCGTATAATGCCAATTAAGTTATTGCTTTGAATTACAACATTGGCAGAAGCTGCTCCAACTTGATTTCGCCAAGTTCCGTCAGAAGTGCGGACATAATAACTATCCAGAGTTCCAATTCTAGGGTTTAGTATTCTTAAATTATCGCTGCTCGATATTGAAATTCCTCTTGTAAATTCACTATTTGTAAAAACGCTGTCTATTGTATTGTTTGTTTTTAATCTTATTACAGCAAAAGAAGTTGTTCCTGATATTGCTGGCGTTATTGTCGTTGTTAAATTATCAGACCTTCTGCGTATAATCTTTGAAAAAGAGTCTGGATAGTTATTAAAACGTGGCATTAGGTTATCTCAGTTACTCTTGCAGTTCCAGTTGATGTAAAGATTGCGTTTAATTCGCCAGTATATTTCTCTAGCTCGTAATAATCCCCACCCAAAAGCCTAAGACTATAATTTGATGTTGATGCAGTTCCACTTCCCAATAGTATGAAGATTGTTCCATTTCCTTCATTAAATATGGTTAGTAGTTTTCTATTTGAATTAGATGCTTTTAGAACTGCTGAAGATGTCGATGTAAAAGCAGTAACTGTCGATTCTCCCGTGGAACCTTTATCAGATATATTAAATGTTCCAGTTCCAGCGTTTGCAGTGACGGTTCCGCTGACGGGTATTGCTGTTGCTCGCAGTTGTATATCTGTAAGAGGCTGAGTTAGTCCTGTGTTGGCCGTGACCGTTCCGCTGATTGCTGGAATTGAGGCAATGGTTAGGCTATTTCCTATTGTAACAGAGGAGATGCTGATGGGAACAGTCCCGCTGATAGATGCTGTGACTGAGCCGATCTGCGCCGTTCCTGCTGCCAAAGCTGGGAGCGAGCCGTGCCAGCGGAAAGGGCCGGGAGCGAGCTGACGGTGACGGTGGTGGATGCAAGCGTTACGCCGTGGGTGGGAACAGACGCTAACGAGACAGGTTGAGTGGCCTGATAAAACGTGCCATTCACCGTGACACTGGTATTTGCAATCGTCACGCCATGGGTGACGCATGAACCGATTGTAACTGAGTTGCCGACTGTGATTGGGAAAGGTCTAGATTCCCTAACGTCAAGCATGTCTCCTCCGTCAAGATAAGCCAATGAACAACGAACTGCGTATGAATCAGTTTCTTCATTATAAAAACTAATTTGAGGATTTACATTTACCGTGACGCTGGTGTTGGCAATCGTTACTCCGTGCGTGACGCATGAGCCGATAGTGACGGAGTTGCCTACGGTTACCGTGCCAGATATGGGGACATTGCCAAAACCAGTCTGGTCTATTCCAACAGGAAACCGCTCTGTGTATCCCGCTCCAAAAGCATCGAGAGCAGCAACTAAAGAGTTTGCATCAACATTCGCCGTCACCGTGCCAGCCACGTTCTGCGTGGCCGGGAAGTTGGAGATGGAGACTACTCCAGAAACAGGTTGTGTATAAGATGAGCCGTCCACTTTCATAGCTCCAAGAGAGGAAACATGAACTATATTGCCAGTTGTGGCCGACCCAGTATGCCCACCTATTTTAATGAAATTACCAGACGCAGAAATTCCCTCTGTGCCAACAGTAGATTGCAATAAACCAAGATTCCCAACACAAACCGTACTTCCGCTGACTGCTGTGGTAATATTGGAAATTGCGATTGAACCAAGGCTTACAACACTATGTGCAACAATATGCTCCCCTCCTGTAACTACGGAGGAAAGGGTCGTCGCTGTCTGGTTGCCGTCTAAAACTGGAAGTGCCATATTCTCATCCTCCTTGTTAAATCGCCCCGATATATTGCGAGTTGCGATAGTCTGAAAAATCCAGAGATGCAATATAGGGGAATAGCCTTGTGCCTATCACACGCAAACTTAACCCTCGCACCCAAGCCCTTTTGTCGTTTCGAATGGTTGGAGTTTGACCTGTTATTCTTGCCATATACACTTTAAGGCTTGTTGTCTCGTTCTCAATTCTAGCCTTTAAGGTAGAGTCATCCTCGTATAAGGCTTGAAATATGTTAAAATAGTTAGTCTCAAATGTGGCTTGAGTAGTCCTAACAGTTGAATCTGAATAACTTAATTCAACTGGTATCTCAAAAACTCCCGATGCTGGCACTATAAGCTGGCCGCCTATCTGAGATTGAATAGTTACATAAGGGAAGAATCGCCCACCCCTTCTATTTGAAACATACACATTAAGGCCAGAAATTGGCGTTAATAGCCCCGCCAACGCATCTTCTAGTATAAACTGGGGAGAAGTCATTTGGATGTACAAAGGATGTCTAATGAGGTTGTTTTAGTCCAAATACGCCTATCGTTGATTATGCCAGGGGATTCAGCCATAATCTTGCATTGGAATACTTGCAGGTCATTTGTGGTAAGGATGCTTTCTATTGATGGGCTTTGATAGAAGGTTTGAAGAATTGAGAACCAGGTTGAGTCTAGGGTTTGCCTGCTGGTTGTGTCGGCTCGTGCCGAATATGTTAAAGTCCCCCCGCACCTAAAAACCCCAGAATAGGGAGAAAGCTCCTCAGAATTTATGCCAACTTGAATTGCTAGGCTTGGCAGAAGCCGTTCCCCATCATAGTTGCTTTTTGTGATGTTAAGGCCGCCTATGCTAAAGGCCGAGGCGAGGTTGTCTTCAAGCTCCCTCTCGATTGCAACGCTCATTTTAGGTTGTCTGATCGGCTATATCAATTGTGTAAGAGAGTGCGTCTGATGATGTTGTAAAATTTGCGATCATTCGCCCCACCCCGCCAATTGTTACAACATTCCCTATTACCGGGACAGATACAGCCGTAGCGTCCACCACAAGGCTTTGAGAAACTCTAATAATTTCACCGCCCACCTCCAAGTCCGTTGCATAGGTTAGGTCTGTAATTGATGCAGAGACAGCATTTGACCCAAGCCCAGTTACAACTGTATATAGGTCGCCTATCATTTGCCGTAGGTCGGCTGTGAAGAACGATGTTGAAATTGCCCCTGCCATACCCAAGAAGTCTTGTCATCTTGTCAATTAGGCAAGTTCTACACTATCCCAGATAAAGATATTGTCCTTGTCGAATGGCTCTATGCTTTGCGGAAAATAAACAATTTTCTTATCTTTTCTAACCCCAGCCGCTATTGCCATTTGGCCGCTGTCGATTGACCAAAATTCTTTAGCCCCTCTGATTGCCCTAGCAAGCTCTGAGATGTTGGAAGCCGTGTAAGTTTGTAATCCTTGAATTTCCGTACCTTCTGGGCATAGAACAAAGAAATTATCACCACCACATTTGTTCCTTGCCTCAACGATAATTTGAAGTGGGTCTCGCTTGTGCCCTTGGCTTATCCCAAAGGGGGCAACCATGTTATATGTTTCTGGCAATCCCTTGGCTGGGGCATCGTCTAATTTATCGAACACAATATCCTTGGGGTCTGCCTTGTTGATTTCTGGGTGAGCATATACAAACTCTGTCCAAGTCTTGTTTGAGAAACGATATTCTTGATATTTATTAGGCCAAATTTCAAGGTCTATTACATTGCCCTTATTGCCAACCTTTACATAGGAAACCATCTCGAAGATTCCGTGGTATTGGGGTAAGCAATCAAAGAATACCTCGTGGCCTTGGTCAGAAAGATATTTGCACGCTGGTAGGCAACGAATGATGTCTCCTAGCCTCTGGGAGTATTTGATTGTTTTAGCAATCATCGGCCACGCTTTTATCGTGTAGGTGCGGGAAGTATTCGCTCAATCGGACTGGGCCGATAGTCTTTTGTAGTTCCTTCCAGCCATCTACCAGCCCCTTGTATCCATAAAAATCTTCCTTAAACTCAACTTGCTTCTGGATTGCATAGGCATAGTGGTCGAATACAAGCCCCCAAGTTTCTGTAACCCCCCGTGGAACTAGACGAGACTGGATGTTTAGCCGGGGGGGTTCATGGCTTGTGAAACAAACATTCTTACCCCACTTCCAAGCCCTCATCCACTCATACCAGTTTGAGCCGTAGCCATTTCTTGTTACAATCCGCTTATTTTCTCCAACAAAAAAATTGCAATGAAATTGCATGGTTGCACCTTCTTCTGCACCCTTTAGGCATTCGTAAATTCCCTCGATCTGCTCCGCTCTCCACATCTCATCAGCATCTACCTCCATAACAACTCCATCATCCACCCC
>RGUK01000153.1 GCA_010027825.1 bacterium | reverse complement strand
CTGGCGTTTCTTGAAATGGAGATGACAGGGCTCGAAATAGACCGCAACCGCGCCGACGAACTGACGACGCTGTTCATGAATACTCAAGAACAACTGTTAGCAGAAATTCGCGCGGAACTTAACTGGCCGGCGTTCAATCCAAAATCGCAGCCCCAGTTGGCCGTCGCATTGTTTGGTCGTGACTTTGCTGATCGCTATACAAACGCGCCGCCCATTCCAGACGACGCGCAAACGCTTGATTTGCGTCCGGTCAAAACTACTGGTAAGCGCCCTGTACTGTGGAACGAGTTATCGTATCGTGGCGTTAATGCCGACACTGCGACACCCAGTACCGATAAAGAAAGTCTGGGTATCCTAGGGCACATCAATTCGACCGCGGCTAAAATTCGTGACTATAAGTTTATTAGTCAGGTGCTGCAGTCTGTATTGCGTAAACCCTCGGAAACAGAAGACGGAGAATACGAACTCGATGAAAACGGTAATTACACGTACGAAAAAGGTCTTGTCGGCTGTGTTCACTCCGACGGTAAAGTTCGTACGCACATGTTTCAAACGAAGGAAACCGGCCGGGCATCTTCGTCTCGTCCTCCGCTCCAAAACCTCAGTTCGCGCCGGGAAGACGACTACAAGCGTCCCGTCCGTTCAATCTTGCGTGTACCCAAGGGTTGCGTCGGGATCGAAACGGACCTCACTGGTGCGGAACTGGCGGTCCTCGCGTGGCTGAGTCAAGATAAAAATATGATCGAGCACGTCCGGCGTAATCTTCTTCCAGAGGATCACCCGGACCACTACGACATTCACAGCCAGCAGGCGGTCAAGACATTTCGACTCAGCGGCGTCACGCCTACAAAACAAGGTATGGCAGACGCTGGTGTAAAAGGTTTGCGTGTCGCAGCCAAAAACGTGAATTTCGGTATTCCGTACGGCCGCGGCTCAGAAGCCCTCGCGAGACAGTGCAAAGAGGAAGGCCACGACGTCACAGCCGATCAGTGCCAAGCGATGATCGACGCGTACTTCCAGTCGTACCCCGGAACTAAAACGTTTCTTGCGGAGTGCCGGTCGCGTTCGCAGGATCCGGGTTGGCTGGTCGGGCCGTATGGCCGCTTTCGTCGGTTTATGCCAACGAAAGACAGGGCTGTACGCGGCGAGCAAGAACGGCAAGCCCAGAACTTTCCGATTCAGGGCGGAGTTGCTGATGCCGTGTCAATCGCGCTTTATAACTTCTACAAGTATCGCGAAGAGCATGCGGATATTGATTACAAAATTGCGCTGCAGATCCATGATGCAATTGTGTTAATCGCTCCGCTAGAGCACGCTGAACGTCTGTATAAAGAAGTTATTCCGGCGTGCATGATTGACGGTGTTCCGTTTTGGCCGCACAGGTTAGACGGCACCAAAATCGAAGTAGCTGAGCCGTACCACTTCGGCATGAGTCGTGACGTATTTTTCCACTGGGGAGAAAACCTAAAACCCGAGAAAGCTAGGGGTTTGGGTGTCGATTGGTTTTGTGACGAGTAGGTCTAGACAGAATGGTTTTGTCTGCTATAGTTGCAGACATCCACAAAGGGCAATAGGGCCCTCAATTACATAGAAAGGTTTTTATGCCACGCTATAACGCGGCTAATTTTGCGGCGATTGATCCCGAGTACCGTAAAGCCAACAACATCGGTACTGGCGGCTCTAACAGCAAGAGTCGTTATGCCTACGGCAAGCAGAACAACATTCTGATTGCGGCAGGCGGTGAACTCCTCGGAAACGGCCTGTGCCTTCGGCTGCTCCCCATTTACGAGGAGGGCAAAAACGGTGAAACGTTTGCCAGCTTCCGCGAGGGGCATGACAACGTTGCTATGGGCGACTGGAGCCGGTTGCTGACCTGCGCGCACTGGGTTGGCAACCCGGGTATCTGTTTCATCGTTCACGACGGTAATCCCGACGTGAATCTGTACGAGAGCCCGCTACACGTTCTGCGCAAAGTCGCGTACGACAGCTCGAAGGACAACCCGCACCCGACGCTGGGGCGCTTGTTTGCCGAGCTGCTGTCGAAGGAGTTTGTTCGCAACTCCCACATCGGATCGCTCAAGAAACCTGAAAAGACGTTGTTTATTTCGGCGACGTCCGTGTTTGTCGACGAGCACGGCAAGATTGTGTTGGGCGCTTTCTCTGATGATAACAAGCGCAACGCTCGTATCATCGGCCTGAAGACCAGCGCGGCTGAAGCTCTGCACGCGGCGCTCAACGTCCGCGACGAAAGTACCGGCGAGTACCTGAGCGGCGACATGCTGTCTTTGGGCCCGGCAAAGTTGTTTACAATTTTACCCGAAGCGTTCAAGAGCGGCGGCGCTAATTTGATCGCGACAGGTCTAGAGGGTCCGACGACGTTCCAGTGCCCGAAGTTTGCGCGTGGTTCGGCAAATGCAAAGTACATTGTCGGATACCCGCACTCGCGAAGTGACTACACGCACTTCGGTATTCTTCATGACACGTTTAACGGTCAGGAGATTTCGCTGGAGCCGTACGCTGATCGCATCGTCGCGGAGGCGGGCACGTGGGAAGACTTCCTGCGCCTGCCGTCCTACGAGGAGCAGGCTGAAATGCTGGCTCCTGTGTTTCCACGTGAAGCGCTTGATTTCGCTTGGCGTGACTTCCCGCAGTACCTCCGGGCGCTGCCGAAGGGTACTGCGACGTTTCAGGGCGTAGAGACGGCTGTAGAGGATCTGGAAGCCCCTCCAGCCCCGGCTCCCCGCGCAGCCGCCGCGCGTAAGCCGGCTCCGCAGCCGGATCCTGTGGCTCCGTGGGACCCGCAGCCGGAGGCTGAAGTTTCGCCGGAGGTAGATGCCAGCGTTGCTGATATCTTTGCCTCGGCGCCTCCTCCGCCGGCAGCGCCGCCGTCAACGGCGTCGGCTGGTCCGGGAAAGCGCGATTCTGCTGACATTCTGGCGCGGGCTCGTGCTCGCGCAGCGCAGAAGTAATCTTTTCGCTCTGACCCCGGCACCGCGTTTTACTCAATTCGTGTGTGCCGGGGTCGGGACTTTGTTGCGTTTTAAACGTAATTCATGGAAAGGAAATTAGTTTATGTTTTCTCACAATGTTCGTTGTGTTAATTACCGTGTGCGCGAAGTCGTAGAAGACTATGAACGCGGCACACTGGCCGAGCCGCACTATCAGCGCGAATTTGTGTGGGATATTTTGCGGCAAAAAGCTCTTGTTGCCAAAATTTTGCGCAATAAATTCGTACCCGCCGCCGTAACAATTTACACAATTGACGAACATCCAACGACTTTTCTTGAGGACGGTAAACAACGTATTACCACGCTGAGTTTAGCCAGAAAAAATCCGGCTGATTTTGATTTAACGCCGGCAGACGTCGATGCGCTGATGGAAAGCGAATTATCGGTACACAAATATGTGTGGGGTAGTCACGACGAAGCTATGCACGATTTTCAGGCGCTTAATTCGCAAGGCACTGGTTTAATTCCATACGAGCTTTATCGTGGGGAAATTGAAAAAACTGATAACGGAAAATATTTATATCCGGCTGTGCGGCAAGCTGTTGCAGAAATTTCGTCGCGGATATCTGGTATTCCTGTTTCTAAATCAAAAGTTGTTGACATGACAAACACTAAAAACCGAAAACGCGCAGGGCAACTAGCACGCGGCGCACTTGGTTTGTTTTACATGTGGTTAACAGGAAAAACTGCAGGAAAAAAAGAAACACAGATATTTAACGCCGCGATCAGACCAAACATTACACCAATTGAAGTTAAAACGTTTTTGGCCATTAAAGATATGACCAGAAAAGAATTGGAACAAAAAGTACGCAATTTTTGCGACTATTTGGAAAAGCTGTCAGCTACCGTGCAAGAAATTGTTTATAAGCGCGGAATAGTACAGACAAAAAAGAAATGGGATGAGCAGGCTGTTCGCGCTATTTTTGCTGCAGGTATTCACGTTAAAAACCGCAAAGATTTGCACCTAGAAGATTTTGAAGCGGCCGTCACGTGGTATCTCGATAAATGCGTAAACAAAAACAAATGGTGTTCTCGTTTTTATTCTGCCGATTCCGCCGGGGTTGAAAAACTTGTACGTATGTCGCAGTTGAATTTGTCGTGGCTTCAAACGGCGGCAGAACACGGCGGGCCTAATTTAATCGCAAAGCGCCGCACAGAAGCCACAGGTGTTGAACCGAAAGCGGGTTTTCATAAAAGCCATAAAAGTCCGATTGGAATCGGTGATGGCGCTACTGTACCGGAAAACGCTTTGAGCAACATGTCGCGTGGGCGTCAACCCATGACGACTGAAGAATTGCAAAGTTTGACGACGCCGCCGGCCGTATTGTCAGCGCAGCAAAATACGGTAAACAATATTCAGACTACTTTCTCCTTTAATACAGAGGTAGATAATTAAATGGGCAGGAAACGCAAAGAAGATCACGACGAAGTTGATGTGTTCGCCCGCAACGGTGAGCATCCGGTTATAACGGAAGTGCTCAAGGCGACGGCGGAAGATCAAGATCCGCTGATCGGCTTGCCGCTTCCCACGCTTGCAGCGCGCTATCTGCTGCAGGCTAACATTTTCCCGCTGTCGCGCTTCACGCAGCTTCGCGGCGAGTTCAGCGCCGGTAAGTCGGCGCTTCTCATCGAGATTATGCGCT
>RGUK01000152.1 GCA_010027825.1 bacterium | reverse complement strand
CCAGTAGCGGACAAAACGGCGGAAATGGCGCTGTCCGTATTATTTGGTCCACCAACCCAGCTGTAACCCGCGCGTTCCCTTCAACTAATACGGGGAACCTGTAATGAGCGGCAGAATTCAAATAGCTGCGCTAGCTCTTAGCGCTTCGGCGCTGGTGGGTATTGCATTACACGAAGGATACAGTCCGGTTGCCTATGAACCTGTAAAGGGCGATGTACCCACGATTGGTTTTGGTACAACAGAAGGTGTTAAACACGGAGATACCATAACTCCAGAACGTGCTTTGGTTCGCTTGCTTAAAGATGCCGACAAGTTCCAAACCGCGGTCAAGACCTGTGCCCCGGTGCCAATGTACCAATATGAATTCGACGCATATGTTTCGTTGACTTACAATATCGGTGCCAAGAACTTCTGTAGTTCTACGTTGGTAAAAAAACTTAATGCAAGTGATTACAGTGGCGCGTGTAAAGAAATTCTTCGGTGGGATAGATTTAAAGGCAAGCCGCTAGCAGGACTTACCAAACGTAGGCAAGAGGAATATAACAAATGCTCGGGTTCTTGATGAATCGCTGGGTGTTAAGTGGATTAGCCGGGCTTGTTATGCTTGGTTTTGTCTATTGGAAAGGTTATACCTACGGCAAGAATAATATCCAGCAAAAATGGAATGCCGAAAGAATTGTGTTAGAACGAGAAGTTCAATTGCTCAAAGACCAAGCCCGTGAAAAAGAACAAGCACTACAAAAAGAAATAAACAAAATTCAGAAGGAAAAGGTTAATGCAAATCAGATTGCTACTACTCGGTACAACGCTCTCATTAACAGCCTGCGCAACCGCCCCGAAGCCCGTCAAGACCCAGTGCCCAGCGATTCCGGAAGTAGTGTGGGATGTACGGGTGAGGGACTGGCAAGGGGAGATGCAGAATTTCTTGCTGGGTACGCTGCCGACGCAGCAAGGCTTCAAGCTGCCTACGACGCCTGCCGACAAGCCTACGAGGTGATTCATGAGCAGCGCAGTCAAGAGTGACCCTAGCAAATGGAAGCGCATCGTTGCTTCCGTTAAGGCCTCCGGTAAAGGCGGCTCTCCGGGGGAGTGGAGCGCCCGCAAGGCTCAACTAGCCACCCAGAAGTACAAGTCCTCTGGTGGCGGTTATAAGGGCCCCAAGAGGGCTGATAACAGCCTGTCTCAGTGGTCTAAACAGGATTGGAATACTCGTAGTGGAAAGCCGTCTACACAGGGCCCTGAGGCCACTGGTGAGCGGTATCTGCCGAAGAAAGCAATTCAGTCTTTGTCGTCTGCTGAATACGCGGCGACCACTCGAGCCAAACGCGAAGGAAAGGCTCAGGGCAAGCAGTTTGTATCGCAGCCTGAGAAGATAGCCAAGAAGACTGCCAAATATAGGAGCTGGTGATGACCGTAGCGGCTGTTATGACCTACGATTCTTTGGTCGCAGACATTTCTTCATATCTAGAGCGTACTGACACTGCGACTTTAGAAAAGATTCCGACCTTCATTATGTTGGCGGAACAAGTTATTGCTAGCCAAATCAAGTTCCTTGGCAACATGACTGTTCAAGAGAGCACGATGGTTTCGACCGAGGCAATCATTAACAAGCCTGCCCGGTGGCACAAGACTGTATCAATGAACGTAACCGTTGCTGGGGTTCGTCAACCTGTTCTGTTGCGCAAGTATGAATACCTTCGGGAGTATTGGCCGGATGCATCTCAAACTGGGGTTCCTCAGTTCTATGCGGACTATGACTACTCGCATTGGCTGGTAGCGCCGACGCCTGATGATGACTACACGTTTGAGGTGTTGTACTACGAGCGGATTCAACCGCTGGATTCTTCTAACCAGACTAACTGGTTCACCATTTATGCCCCACAGGCATTGTTGTATGGCTCTTTGTTGCAGGCGATGCCGTTCCTCAAAAACGATGAACGCACTCCGATGTGGCAACAGCAATACGACCTGATTATGCAAACGCTGAAAGCCGAAGATGTTCAGCGTACTGGGGACCGTCAAGCCATTGCTGTGGATACCTAATCATGAGCTATAACTCGCCCTTCGCCGGAACCGTGGTCCAGCCGACGGACGTTTCTTACCGTTCTATTACGCTGACGGCTAACACTCAACTGCAGTGGCCTATCAATGGCAATGCGACCGATGACTATGCGGCTCGCATCATGCAGGTCAACGCGACAGCTGCGGGTCTTGCTTTGTGGATGCCGCCTGCCAATCAGACTTCGGTCGGTAACGATGCGTTGATTCGCAACGTCGGTTCAAATTCATTCACGGTTAAGGATTATGCGGGCACGAACACAATCATCACGATTGCCCCGGGGCAGACAAAGTACATCTACATCACGGCCAACCCTAATGAGCAGGGAACGTGGGGAAACATCGCCTTTGGTGTTGGCTCTTCGAGTGCGGATGCGGCAACTCTGGCGGGGTATGGTCTTCTCGCTGTTACGACCACGCTCAACCAATCGCACCCAGTAACGACGTTCTCTTCAAACTCTACTGCTGACGATACCTACCGCGCCCAGACTTATGTTTGGACTGGTGGCGCCGGCACTGTAACTTTGAGTAGCGCATCGACTCTAGGAAACAACTGGTTTTTCCTATTGCGTAACAGTGGTGCTGGTGCGTTGACTGTTGCAACTTCTGGTGGTCAGTTAATTGATGGCTCTGCGTCTATCGTTCTGCAGCCCTCTGACTCCGCAATCATTGTCTGTAGTGGTGCTGCGTTCTATACGGTTGGTCTAGGGAAATCAACGCAGTTCAACTTTACCCAATTGACCAAAGCAGTAACCACTGGGTCGTATACGCTGACCGCCGTAGAGGCTTCGAACGTCATTCAAAAGTACACAGGCACGTTGTCTGGCAACGTCACGATTACCGTTCCCCAAACGGTTCAGGTTTATTACATCATCAATGATACTGTTGGTGGTGTTGGTAACTACACCATAACTCTTACAACCGGTGCTGGAAACACGGCAACGATTACTGCCGGCAATCAGGCAACCCTGATTTGTGACTCAGTTAACCTGTTAAATGCCAACACAATTCTTGCTGGTACTTCTACCATCAGTTTGGGCAACGGTAGTGTTGGTTCGCCGTCTTTGAGGTTTGCAAGCGAAACATCCCATTCTGGGCGCCAATATGTTCACGTTGTCTGCCACTGGTCTGACAGTTCCGGGCACTGGCACCTTTACTGGCGGCATTGCGGGTGGCGTGTTCCCATGACCAAAAAGGTTTTTTCGCTTGATACTCAGCCCGGTATTCAGCGGGACGGGACTGACTTTGACAAGAACTACCACACTGATGGCCGATGGGTCAGGTTCCAGCGTGGGCGCCCCAGAAAGATTGGTGGGTTTAGGGCTATCACGACCGAGACAAATGGTATCTCGCGTGGCATCTTTGTGAACTCAGAGGATGGCACGAATACCATCTACAACGGTTACAACAATGGCCTTCAAGTTTTAACCATTGACAACAATGGTGTTGGCTCGGGCGTTAACAATGTTGTGTTCGGCGGCCAAATCTTAACCCTGAACACTTTGGTTGGTGGCTCTTCATATACCAACGGTACGTATACAAACGTCACTTTGACTGGCGGTTCTGGAAGCGGAGCTAAGGCAACCGTTGTTGTCTCTGGTAACGCAGTCACTTCGGTAACAATTACTGCGGGTGGTGTGTATTACTTGGTCGGAGATACTTTGAGTGCTGCCGCCTCGAGTATCGGTGGGACTGGGACTGGATTTAGCATCAAGGTTGCAACCATCAACAATGACTTTATACAGAGCGATTTGAATCTCTGGCAGTTTGATGCTGAGTTTGATGTTACTGGTGGCACGACTCTTTTGTTGGCTCACCCCGGACAGAACCTTGCCCAGATTGATGCGACCACAGACACCGCTGTTCAGGCTTTTCCTGTAAACAGTCTTATTTCTACCCCTTTGAGAGATATCAACGGCGCCAGCCCAACTGGAGCTTTGGTTGAAGTCTCGGGTGGTGTGTGTGTCCTTCACCCGTATGTATTTGTCTACGGCAACAACGGGCTTATTAAGAACTCTGCCGGTGGTGACCCGTTTGACTGGAACTCTCCGGATGCCAACGAAGTTAACGTGGCATCCAACAAGATTGTTAAGGGTCTTCCTGTTCGCGGTGGTTCTAACTCGCCGTCAGGATTGTTCTGGTCTCTTGATTCATTGATTCGCGTCTCTCTGGCTCCACAGACCCTCGGGGTGCCGGGTACGCCTAATTTTGCGCCTACCAATTACTGGCGCTACGACATCATCACTACCCAGTCTTCAATCCTGTCGTCTCAGTCTGTGATTGAGTATGACGGAATTTATTACTGGTGCGGTGTTGATAGATTCCTGTTATACAACGGTGTTGTCAAAGAGATTCCGAATCAGTTCAACCAAAACTACTTCTTTGACAATCTGAACTACGACCAGCGTCAAAAAGTGTGGGCGACAAAGGTTCCTCGATACGGCGAGATTTGGTGGTTCTATCCTGCCGGCACTTCGGAGGAATGCAACAACGCCATCATCTACAACATCCGTGAAGGTTGTTGGTATGACGCTGGATTTGCAGATGGGGCGACAAGAAGCGCCGGGTACTTCTCGCAAGTCTTTCGGTTCCCAATTAA
>RGUK01000151.1 GCA_010027825.1 bacterium | reverse complement strand
GGCTCTGAATAATCCCGAACAGCCGCCATGAAGCTTGACTTCATCTTCTTGAGGGCTTCGTCGCTGGCAAGAGCTGAGGGGGCGGCTACACCCGCACCGGTTCCAGCCGAGATGGCCTTATTAATCTTCTCTAAAAACTTTAGTTTAGCTAGGCTTTTCACCAAAGTTTGGATATTACCATCGGATTTTTTAATTACAGTGGGGACGTGCGTCATCCCCATCGCTTTGGCGGCAGAAAGAATTTCGTTACCCTCATCGACCCAAAAAGTATCATCCCCACCGTCCATAGCAGTAATTGCCGGAACCGGTCTATTGTTTTCAAAATCGCTTTTGTGTTTTAGGCGTTTCCAGTCTTCGGGATGAACTTCTTGAGTGGATGCGAGCTTGCCTATTTCGATACTTTTGGGTTCGCCGAATTCAGATTTAATAGGTTGCCAAGTCTTTATGGAACTTTCTGTCTCTGGAGCATAGCCATGATCTTGATAACGCGAATAAAATTTGTGTTTGGGGTCTGGCTCAAAGCCTGATTTATTTTTATTCCAAATTAGCCCAGCGTCTTTCATAACCAAATCTAGTTTGTTTGGCTCGACCTTATGTGTTTGGTCGTGACTAAGACTTAGTCTTCCTTCAGGTATTCCATGGTGTGAGTATTGCTCGTGCTTTCCTGAACGGAACAGCTTCCAACCCACCTTCGCTAAATGGCCATCTAAAACACTTCTGGATATACTTTTTGAAAGTGGTTCGAAAGGCAGAATTTCCGTTTCAAAAGAAGCGCCCAAGCGCAAGAAATTGGGGTGCTCAAATTTCTTAGTCTTAACTGCCAAAAGGTCTTCGGCATCAGCCTCTGGCTTTTGTTCAAAACCCTTGGGTGCATTTGGGTCTGCCAGCAAACCGCTGTGGGCGGTTTTGTTGCAGGGCTTAAGGGTAATAGCGACTCGACGGATGACGCTGCGAAGCAGGCGGTTGTCCTTCTTTTCCAGAGTGGAGCCCTCGACCGAGAAGCGGGCCAGAATCGGCTCTCCGTTGGCGTGGTGGTCTCGAATTTGAGCAGCTAGGGCTACGGCTCCGGGATGTCCGGCTGCATCGTAAAGACGACCAACACCGTAGATGAAGGGCATCTTGACCTGATTCCAATACCCCTTTTCGCGGTCGTTTTCGCAGTCCGATTCCTTAAATATTTTTTTAGCGTAGATAATTTTGCCAACCACATCGTTGGGGGATGCCCCGTCCGAGTCTTCGCCTCGGTGCTCCCAGTTGAAGACCCCCTTGCCTTCTTCGAGGTCGCTGATGTCGGCCCCTTCAATGTCCAAAATTTCTCCAGAAGAATCAATGGCTTCTGAGCCAAAGACCCCGTCTAAGAGCATTCCAGTGGAAGATTTCCATTTTTGGTCGGACATAGGATACCTATAGTTTAGCTTTTTCAAAGATTGTGAGCCAAACCCCCAGTAAACAAAAGGTGTTGACTTTTAATCTCTAGTTATGATACTGTGTCTTTATTGCTTGGAGGACACATGCCTGACTGCAAAAATTGCAAAGAAAAGTTACTTAGCCAGCCAGAATTAGAAAATACATCTGAAGCTCGACAAAACTCCGTAAAGGTATTGGAAAATGAAAATTGTGTCACCCTAAACGATGAGGATGCCAATTATTCAGAAGCCGCTATTCAGTGGTATATTCACAACAATGTCTCTAGAGATTAAATTTGAGGCTTGACATTCAAAAAAACATTTGATACCATTGTTTCATTAATCAAGGAGAACAAAAATGACAAAGCAAAAGGGAAACAAGAAAATGGTTCAAAATAAACTTACCATTACAGAGTCGGAATTGATGATGTTTGAGTCAATGCAAATGCAAATGGCCCAAATGAAACGAGAGCTTGCAAAAATTGAAGGCGAACTGGAAAATCAAGAAAACTCCATCATCCAGCGCCTGCAACAGGGTGCAGAAGTGCTTAGCGATAAATTTTCCGCCACTCTTCAAACCAAAGTTGGGCCGTCGCGACCCAAGTGGAAGGAGGAATACGTGGCCCACATGGAAGCCGAGCACAACAAGAATGCCAAAGAAATTCAAGCTGAGATGCAACAAAAATACCCCGGCAACGAGACTGCCAAATTGGTTATTGCACCCAAGATGTAAGTTATGAAGGGCATCTCTGGAGGAAAAATTGTTGACTCCGATAAACCAATTCCCGGAGTCATTCCAAATTCAGCAATTCCCACAGCGTTAAAATCTGCCAATAAGGTGCAGCATGGGCCCAATCATATGATTTTATTGGGAGATTGGCAATTTAAGTCTGGAAATTTAGAGCCTAACATTAACGGTAAATTTGCTGCAATTGTGGGCGAATTTTTTACCAGAGTCGTTTGGTCTAAATATTGTTTGGAGTCGGCATTGGCGGACTACAACCATTCCGGACACGGAAATCTTATGGTTGAGGGTCCTTTTCTTACTTATTGTTTGCCACCCGAATTGATGGATGAATCGGGCCTTGATATTGATGAGTAAATTGCAAAATGTAACACAAATCGTTATTTTTTGTCAGTATTGCACCCTTTCTTGTATAGGGGGCTTGCAAGTCAATCAAAAGCATGGTATAGTATGTTTATGAACTCAAACAACCAAAACGACGAACTTTTTGTTTTTACGATGGAGCCGGGCACCAAATACACCTTTGAGATGCCGGATGGTTCTCAGTCAGAAAAACACACCTTTACTGAGGAAACTCCGGCTAGGTTGGTATCTTGGGAAGATACCGTTCACATCTATCAATTAAAATCTGGGCTTACCGTTTATGTTTTAACTGAAGATTATGGTGGTTTTGATAAGTGGAACAAGGAGGAATAATCAGTATTCTCTCTGGTGCTCCAACTCATTCCATCCCGGCTCTTTATAAGTCACAAAACCCGCTTCATTAAATCCAAAACCCGGCATAAGGGTTACGATGCTGCAACGGCAATGAGGGTGTAGTCCACCAAGCTTAGGGTTTTCTTGCCCTTTCTTGTGGTAACCGTGACCTAACTCTGACAAATACCAAACCTTTGGGGTTTTGCCATCTGGAAGCATGTGCAGGCGCATACACTCATCGCACACATGCTCATCACGCACAATAACGAAATATACCATTGGGTCTTCAATACCACTAGATGCGTTTGAGCGTATTATACCCTCTAATGTGCCAATGTTTTTGGCATTTTGTGCTTCAGTATTTACCATTTTGCTTAAGTCTGTGGTAACCTTTTTCCACACATCAGCTAATTCTCCACCCAATACGGTTTTAACATCGGTTTGCACACCGCTAATTGCTGCGTCTTGAATCCAAGAATCAACTGCTTTTACAACTTGCGCCTTTGCTCGGCTTTCATATGCATCGATATAATTTTCTGCATGAGAAAGTAGTTTCCTAATAATTTGATGGTCTGGTTTAACTCTTTCCTCTTGAGAGGCTGCCGCAAAAATTCCCGGCAAAGAAAGAGCCGGGTCGATTTTTAACATAAAATAAAAACGCTTATCTACAGCGCTGGGACCTAAAAAGCGAGCTTTAGCCTTTTTGAAAAGCTCTTCAACTTGCTTTTCAATCATTTTGATTGCAAATAAATTTAAGACGCTAGGCATAAACTATTTTTTCTTTTTTGGTTTTGGGTCGGTAACCGTTTTAGCCGCCAATCGAAGAATTTCATCGGTGGCCTTGGCGACATCGTGCTCCCAAGCCTTCATAAAAGAATCTACAGTTTTCTTCTGGTGAGCAAGAATCCGGCGTTTTGAGGGCGGAAGCTGTTAAGAATCCGGCGTTTTGAGGGCGGAAGCTGTTTCTCAGATTTAGTGAGAGCTTCAAGAGCTTGGTCGATTGAGCGAGTCAAATCTTGAGCTGGTGGACCATTTTGTTCGGGCGCGCTCTCGGGTTGAGGAGAGCCCTCTGCTTGTGGTTGCCCTTCTTTGGGGGGCTGCCCCTGCTGGCCTTGAGCTGCCTGCATCTGCTGTTGCTGTTGCATTTGTTGCTGCATTTGCATTTGCATTTGTTGCTGTTGCATTTGGAGCTGCTGCCACTGGAACCAAAATGGGTCTCTAATGTACTGAAGTCCGGGATTTTTAGCCGCTCCTTCAACACCCAAAAAGTGCTCCATGATTTGTCCGACAGGCATATATTTGTCGATGACTGCCTGCCAAGCTTGATTTAATGGGATATCTCCGCCAAACTTTTTGCCGATAGGTTCTTTTTCAACCTTTTTCAAGACCTCATCAAAGGTCATGTGGACAGGCATGTCCTGCTGGAGACGAACAGATTCTTTTTCTGCCGTTTCAGCATCCAAGCCCGCGAGCCTGAGGGTGCAAAGTTTTGAAAGATTTTCATCAATCAACGGAAACAGAGCGCCGTTAATAAAATCTTCAAATTGCTTAAGAAGGGGGCGAATACCCACGTCACGGTGAGCCGTCAAAAGGTATTCTTGGTTGCTTTCTGAAAGACTTTGGCTATTGGTACCACGCGAAAGATGGGCGTAACCGGGCAATTCTTCGGGGGACATCTGGTATGCTGAAAGAATGACGCGAGCATTGGTATCCGAAAGATATTGGAACTCCATGTCGCGAGTTCCAGAGTCAATCGGCTGCCACTGGATTTCGTCACTGGCCGAAATTCCGAAAACAGGCATGCGCCAAGCGTTGTTGACGCT
>RGUK01000016.1 GCA_010027825.1 bacterium | reverse complement strand
CCCGCGCCGCCGCCTGCGGGCAAAGCAAGCGCGCTTGCTGCCGGGGTGCCCCCGGCCTGGCCGGAAACAGATGCAGCGCCGCCAGTCAGTGAGTTTGCCGCAGAAATTCCAACGGCACACGCGTTAGTCTTTGCGGTGCCTCCGGACCCTAGGTTAGTCGTTCCGCCGCTGCCAGGATTGCCTCCGGCGGCTGTAACATTGCCCCAAGATGTTGCGCCGCCTGCGGTCCCTGGATTTCCGTTCGTATCATTACTGGTAACAGCATTGCCGCCGGGCTGTCCGGCGCCGATGAACACCGTCTGGTCAGGCCCATCGTCGGCCAACAAATCGGTAAAAAACCAGCCCTCCACTACTGCGGCGGGGGCGCCGCCGCCGCCGCCACAGCGCACGGTATCTGCGGCTCCTCTACGGCCAGAGCCGCCTGATCCGCCTGCGCCAATTAGACGGTAATACCCAACCCTGCGAACGGAAGGTGACGGGTTAATCCAGGTGCCGTTTTCAGTGAATATCTGAACATCCATTGCAGCCCGCAATGACGGGCCGTTAGGTGTCCAAATGTGAGCAAAGTCGGGCATTAGGCGACAACCGGCGGATTGGTGTCAGGCTGGAACAGGAGCTTTGTAGCGCTGACAGCCTGCCCGATGTATTGAATCAAGTTGCCGGAAGTAGTCGGGACGGAAGCCTCAATAGTAATGCCTCCCGCAGTCGCGGAGAGGTAGTATCGACCTCCAACGGTCAACGAGGTTAGCCCCGTGAGCGCCCCATCGTGCAACACCTCCGCGTTAGCGGGAGCTGTGACGCCAGCCAAGACAAAACCATCGGCGCGCTTGGCGGAGCTTGTTGCGTCTGCTTTGCGAACCTTAAGCGTCCCGGAATCGTTCCAGATGTTGACTAAATCGCCTGCGGCTAGGTTCTCTGAAGCGGGCAAAGTCGAAGAGTCAACGTCTGTGTTGGGCAGCATTGACGCGTCAATTTCCCCGCTAGCATTAAGAGCAACAGGCTTGCCGGCGTCAGAGGAGCCAGCGGACGTTTGCAAAAACTGTTTGAGCTTTTGCCCACCGTCAAAGGTTTGGTATTTTTCTACTGGCATGTTTCAGGGCGATTATTCGATTGCGATTGGGCTGTCAATCTCGACTAACAGGGATGTAGTAGAGATAGAGCGCCCGAGAAATTGGATAATTCCAGCAGACGTGCCCGGGGAAGTGGTGATCTGCCCGTTCGCTCCAAGGTAATAGTCGGCGTCTGCGGTTAATCCGGCTAAACCGTCAAGGCGTCCTTGGCGGTAGACGGTAACGGTGTCGCCAGAAACGACGGCCCCGCGTATGTAGCCCATTGCGGGAAGCGATGTTGCCGCGTTGGCATACATGGCAGCATCTCCTGACAGGTAGACGAACCTCCCGCCTGACATCGTAGCGCCAGCGGTAAACGAGTCTGCAGTGCCCTGATCGTCGGGCCAAGGCTCGGCCTCGGCGTCCGTCATCAGTCCGCAGACTACGCGGATGGTATGGGTCCAAGTGTCATCGCCCTGGCTTTCGCTCGACTCCTGAAGGTGCAGTCCAGCGAATGCCGCGAACGGCTCTAAGGCAGTGACTAAACCGGAGAACGCGCGAGACTGGATGGCCGTCAGGATTGAACTGGCCGCGTTTCGGTAGCTGCTAAGAGAGGCGTTAAAAGCGGGTCCGGCTAGCACAACTTCCACGGTGGCTTTATGGAGCGGATCAACCAAATGCTCTAAGGTCGGAACCGAAACGACGATAGCCAGCCTAGACGGGTTAATTTCGTCGGAACTTGAAGCCGTATGGATAGGCGCGTTATTGACCAAGCCACCCAGCCACTCCGCAAAAGCTGCTTCAATTTGGCTGTTCATTTGCGCGCGATATGCAAGACCAGCATCGGGCTAGATGGCCGATCGGTCAGTGCTTTCACTACGTAGTCAACGTCTCGCACCGTCACCACGTCGCGAATCGCTGGCGTCCATCCCCCGAGATCCGCACGACGGACCTTGAGAGAGAAATCAGATTCCGGCATAAATCCGCCCGATTGCAGGTCTAGCTCTACCCTCGGATCTGCCAGTATAGCTGAGTATTCGTTGCTATCGTAGGTTACAGCTAGCCCGATGTCTTCAAGCACTTCCGCCATATCGGCCGCAATTTCGTCTAACCGTGACATCCTTGTTGCGCAACAAACTTGCGTTTACAAAAAAGAGGGCGCCAGAAAACCGCTGGCGCCCTCGGGAGCGTGACAACACTACGAGCAGCTAACCACGTCAGAACACGAGAGCGAGAGTGTAGGAAACCGCAACGTTTGAACCGCCGCCAGTTTCGACCGCCGCAGAAACCCGAAGGTATCGGCGAGCGGCAGCAGGAAGACGGACCCGGCGAGTTGCAGCAGCAGCCCCAGCACCTCCGGCACCCGTCAAGACGAGCGTGGAAAGGCCAGTGATGGCGGCGAAGGAAGAATTGTCGGCGGAGTCCTGAAAAGTGAAGGTAATCGTCTTCGTGTCCACCAAGGCGGGAGTCGCCGGAACGCTCAACTCGACCTCGAAATAGGTCTCCTCTTGCGTCAGTTGTCCCAGGTCGATGGAATCCGTATTGTTTGACGCAGCCGCAGCCGGTAGCGCCTTAACCTTAATCAATTCAGCGTCTTTAACGGAGCGAGGCATGGTCGTAAATTAGGCTTCGGAGTTGGTAATGCTAGCGGTGCGGATGATTGGAATGCCTTCCCAGTTTTGCGGCATCGAAACCGGGGCGCCGGTCGCGTTGGTCGCAGTCCGGGAAGCGCGGAGTTGCTCAATTGAGCGTCCGTTGGCGAAAATGTGAGTAGGCTCAAAACCGAACTCCGTGAACTTGCGGTAGGCTTCGTATAGAAGCGTATCGTTCAGAACCTGAGTGGAAGCGGCCAGATTCTTGATCCGCACCGCAGCGTGCTTGTTGGCCAAGCGAAGACCCAGCCGGCCAGTCATCCAGTTAGTCCAGGCCTGGTAAGGATTCGCGCTGTCGTCATAGACAGTTTCTTCTGCCCATTCGTCGTTCATCCGAATTGTCTGGTCGTTGCCAAACAGGAATTCGAGGGTTTCGACGCCCAGGCGGACCATCCACACAGAGGATTTGTTCGACGAACCAGAAGCATTGACTTCGTGGTCAGTGTCTGCGCTGTACTGAGCAATCAAGCCAGGGAAGCCTTTGGCGTCGTGCCCGGTCCCGTAGTAGAACTGAGAGCCGATCTTGCGGAAAGCCGCCTCCATGGCGCCGGTGGCGTGATTTTGAAGCCAGCGACCCGGTTCCTTGGCTCCGCTGATGACTTGCTTGTCCACCGCGATTTGGTGATCAAGAATAAACGTCTGGAAGGTCTTGGTCGCGTAGCTGGACTTAGACCGCTCGACGCCTTCGTTTGCGTTCCGGAAAGCAACCGTCGGAAGCCCAGTGCGAACCGTAAGCTCCATTGTCGTTCCCTTGATGGTAGCGGCCGGAACCGTCCGAAGTTCTGGAGCCGATTGGATCGACTCTTCGATAATGTCATAACCAATCCCGGCGTCGGTCTTGGCAAGGTCAAGGAGTGTGGGCAGTGCCATATTTTAGGGATTGGTGAGTATTAGCGTTTAGCGAATTGAGCGTTCCAGGCTTCAGCGGAAGACTTGAAGACGGTTTCCTTTGGATCTCCCTGCGCGGTGACCTTGGCAGGAACCACGGAGCCAGCTTCGGCGGCGATTTGAGCGGCCCGAATAGCGATTTGCGTGTCGATATTCTCGGCTTTCTTTGCGAGTTCGGCGTTTTGCTCGGTCAGGGTCTTTACCTTGCCGTCAAGCTCAGCCAAATCGGCCAAAAGGGTTTCGAGCTTTTCACGCGTCGCCTTGCGGTCGGCTTCGAGAGTCGCGATGGTGGCGCTTTGCGCCTCGACTGCTTCGAGCTTAGCGATGGCGGAGGCCAACTGTTCTTCAACGGTCTTCATAGAGGCGCTAGGAAAAAACCTTTGAACGCTGTCAACCTTGGCGCCGGTAGAATTAAGCGAGCCGATTCGCCGCATTAGGCTTTTGCGGTCTTTGGCTATGCCCGCGAGTCCGTATTTTTGCGCAGTGCGAGCGGAAAACGTCTGCCCTTCCATGGCTTCAACCGGAATATTGCGGCCTCGGGAAAGAACGGCAGCACGGAAGTCTTCGAATAGCTCTTGGACCTCGCCCTGGATCAGTTCGCGCTGTTCGTCGGTGAGGCTCGTCCCCGGCATCCCAACGCCTTTGAATTTGCCGGAAGCAAAAACCTCCATCTTGAGTCCCTTTTTTGCCATCTCGCCGGATCGGTCGAGGAATGGCACAATGACGCCAATGCTGCCGACCTTGGCGCTAGGTGCCGCGTAAATAGCATCTGCCTGAGACGCCACCCAATAAGCCGCGGAAGCCATTCTGCCAGCGGTCCAGGCGTGGACGAACTTTTGCCCGCTCGCTTCTCGAACTGCGTCTGCCAGTTCCGGCACCCCATTAACGGTTCCGCCTGGCGAATCAATATCCAGCAGGATCGACCTCACATCATCCCGCTCTGCTGCTTCGGAAACAGCGGCCGCGATCTCTTCTGTATCAGTTGCTCCAAACAACCACTGCGCCAACGGGTCGGGTCGGCGCATCATCGTGCCCTCAATCGCAACGATGCCCACGCCATTTTGGACCGAGAGCAGCGGGTTGCCTTTGAGTTTTTCGGGCCGCAGCTTATCGAGCTGGAAAGCGGCTGCGCGGTCTGCCAGGAAGTCAAGAGCTTCCGGCGCAATAAGCCAAGGTTCAGAACAGCGAATCAGTTCAATCACCCACCCTGCCGACTGTCAACAGGGGCAGTCGGTGGCGGCATCAGCGAAAAGAACGGTGCCCAGAGCATCTGCGGCGGAATTTGGTACTGTTCCGCTTTTTGGAGAATGATCTGCATATCCCTTCCGCGCCTATCTACTTCCTCGGCAAAGTTAGCTCCGAGTTCTTCGTAGTGGTCGGAAGGCGTTTTGAGGCCGAGGACAACGTCCTCCCGGTTTTGCTGCGCTTCCCGTCCAGCATCCGCAGTGACGCGGCGAGGAGTTACGCAGGCGATTTTCCACCAGTTCTCCACGGGAGGAAGAATGCCGCGCGCGATGGCGTCGCCGATCACGTAGAACCACGTTGGCTTGATGAGGCGCTTAATTAGGATCTCCTGCCGGTGACTGAACATCCGGTCAGCTTTGGCGATAATGAGGCGAACACTTGCGCCGCCAACTTTGCTCGGATCGACGGCAAATTCGAACGGAAGCACACCGGCTGCGGAATCACGTCGAAGGTGTTCGATGAATCCGGTAAAGACCGGACTTGGCCGGCTAGGCTGATATGGTGCCAGATCCTCGTCAGGTTTCAGCGCAACGACTTTTCCACCCGTTATCTTTTGCAGGGCGCCTGGTTCCGTCCCCTCTGCGATTTCGGCAGCGGTGCGGAATTCGAAGTCCGTGCCCTCTTCCATCCGGCCGGTCTGATTCTTTAGGATGTAAGAAATGTCGCTATTGTCTCTCACGGCCTCCTTTTCTATCGAAAGCAGCTCCATTTCGTCCACGATGTGATTGATAGAGTGCTGGATGGTTGGCGCGGCACGAACTGCGGAAACGGATTCTGGGTCGAAGATGTGCAGCAGTTGGCTCGCCGGAAGCTCCGTAACGTCGCCAAGATCTTGGACGATTCGCCAGGCTTCGGGCGCTCCCCACGGATCGAGCCGAACACCATCAATGAACCCGTCTGCGAACTCATCGCCGCCGACTCGGTGCGTTTCAATCATTTGGATTGCAGGCAGCCCAAACCTGTCTCGGGTCTTAAGTGTGAAGATCTCGCCGTCGTGGTCCAATGCGCGACAGGCTAGCGTCTGGCATTCCTCGAACGAAAAGCGGCCGGTCACCTCGCACCTTGCCGACCACTGGCGGAAATAGTCCTCTGCGCGGCTAGCCCATTCCGGGTCATTAGCCTGAGACTGCGGCCGGATTCCGTCGCCGACGGAATAGATCGCCATATTGGAGACTAGCTCGCGTACGAATCCAGAGTTGCGGACCAAGTAGCGAGCCCGCCGAACAAGTTCCTTCCGAGTGTGCGGCGTCAGATCGCGCCGGGTGTCTCTTGGTGTAGCGCCCGGAATGTGTCCGCGCCGCGGCGAAACCTGCGCGTTGTCATAGTTGCTCGACCACGCCTTCGGTTGCAGGATCGGCGGGAGTAGTTGGGCTGCGAGTTCCTGAAAATTCATTTGGGCACGTTAAGCACAACCGTAGTTCCGACGCTCCGTTGCCGTCCGTAGGTTCCCGGGTCGAGGATGCGTAAAGCGTGCTGGCATTCGTCCAAGACTTCGCGAACTGGCATGGCAAACTCTTTGCTGGCGCTCGATCCAGATTCTCCCCAGCTCATCAGCGTTTTGCCTTCCAATAAAAACGTCTTGGCCTTAGCGAGGATGTCCTCAACCTCCTCTTGCGTAAAACCAACGACAAACAGACCGCGCGCCATGGGAGAGCCTAAGCTGTCAATTCTCGTCTGCTTCCTGGCCGCTTTCCCTGCCGATCAGCTTTAGCATCACTGCCGCCGTGACCTGCATAGCCTCGCAGTCCCAAAGGTGGTTTGCCCTGTCCCCGATCTGCTGCCATAGCCACTTTTCGTTTTTGCGAATCCGTTTCTCAGATTCCATCTGCCGCAGATAGTCCTCGCCTGCGTCCTCGGGGATTTCCCACGTTGGACCCTGCCCAGGATCTTGGTTCCGGCGAAGGCGTGCAAGCATGTCTTTTATATTGAGGTTCGACCAGTAGAAGACCGAGCAGTTGGCTGAATGAGTCAGCGAGACTTTCCGCTTTGGACTGTAGAAGCGGTGAACTTTCCGTCCGTCCTTCAGTCGATGCTGATACGTGAGGCGGCTATCGCCCATGAGCGCCGTCCATCCGTATTTGGCGCACTGCTGGTAGACGTGATAGGTCGCGTGGCCTGCATCGACAAAGACCAGATTTCGGTGAATTCCGAATCTTTCGCGCAACGTCTCCACGTCTTCGAACGTCAGAATCCGCTCGTGATAAAGTAGCCGGCTCGACCCGTCCGCAGCCCAGCTTCGAGCTAAGGCGAAAAGGTGATCCATCTGGCAATCCACCGTCAGCATTCGCAACGGTGCCGCAGCTTTTGCAGGTTCGTAGGGAGCGGGCAGGATCTTGCCGGAATGGCTCATGCCTGCCTCACGTTCCCAGGCATCACCCATGACGAACTGCCCTGGCTGGATCTCTAACTGGAAGTCGTCGAAATCCTCGCGCCATGGCAGGCCAAGCCGCTTCTGATAGAAGATCTTCAGCGGCTCGATGTCCCCGCTCTTGGTGGCATGTTTCGCGCGAAGGTAGAGTTCCGCCAACCGGCCCCAGGACATAGAACAGAGCGCGTTCCAGTGAAAGCCGACGTATTCACTCGCGGCCGTTGGATTCTGCGGCACATACTGCCCGGTCGCGTTCAGAAGGCGCCTGTTGCGATCCTCATCTGCGTATCGGTGCCCGCAGTATTCACAGCGCAGAACCGTGGTTGCCCGGACCTGGGCGTAGTTCCATTCGTCATCGTCTCCGCGTGCGTCCCTCGACCACTCGACATTTGACCACTTGAACGGTTGCCGCTCTTCGCATTCCAAGCAGGAGAACGTCCATTCGTTTTGGTTGGTCATCAGAAACTTCCGGTGCGAGTCGTCGTCGTCTTCCCCGCCCTGCGACATGAACAGGCACTTTCCCAGCCATCCGAAAGCAGTCGTGCGCGCCTCGGCTTCTGCCATGTGCCCGGTCGGCCAGCGCCATGTCTCATCACCAATGAGCCAGCGAATCGAGCGGCGTTGCAGGTTTGTTTTGTTTGATGCGCCGAGCACCCACAGCGACATGCCGTTGTTGAAGTGCTTGGTGGCCGTCTTGAGTTTGTGCCGGTTTGCTGGATAGAGCGACTTGACCGCCTCACACTGGTCATAGAGCACGCCTAGCCGACTCTCTGCCTGGTCCCGCGCATCCTCGTCTGTTTGGTCCAGCCATAGCATCGGGCCTGGCATGTTGGCGATGATATAGGCGCTTCCAATCTCAGCAATTAGCGTCTTGGAAGCCTGCACGCATGCCATCAAGTAGACGACCTTGATTCGCGGATCAACCAACGCCTCTAGCGGCGCCTTGACCCATGGCGAGTTGTCCGCCCGGAACCTGCCCGGGATAGGCGAATACGGAATTGACGCGATGTTATCCTCAGCCCACGCCCACGGCGGGCGCCGGTCAGGAGGTCGCCAGCAATCGCGCCAGATTTGGTCTAGGATCGCTTCTTCGCTCAATACTTCCACCAGTCTGAGTTTTGCCAGCCCTGAACAATCCACTGACCATAAAGAGCGCAATCCCGCATTTCGCCATACCATCCGCACGCAAAAGGCGGTTGCGCTTCGACAAGCTCATAGTCACCCTGATCCGTGAGGCCGATATCTACGGCGCCTGAGAAACCCTGAGGGAAAATACGATCAAGCTTTTCAAGGTGCGGGATTGTCGCGTCTTCATCCTCGCCCATATACCAACCCGCGACCAAGATTTTCCCGCGCAGGACGTAAAGCCGCCATTCATTCACAAATCGCACGGGCTTTGAATACCAGAACGGAAGTGGCGTTGTGATTTCCTCACCGTGAAACAACCGCGCCGGATGCTCGGCATCTTTCCAAACTCCAGCGCGTTTTACAAAGACTCCACCGGCCTGCGCCATGCGTTGCGCGAACGATTGCGATGCCTTGCAATCCGCATACCACATTTCCCTGTTTAGCAGAAACGGCGGGTAAAAATCCACAAAATGCCGCCCGAAAAGTGGCACGCAGTATTTGACCGTGCCAACAGGAATGCAGCCAACGGAAGCTACATCCTCGACAACAACTGCAATATTTTGCTGTGTCGCATATTGCAAGATCGCAGATCTCTCGCGTCCCTGATAGCCTCTTTGGAAGCTGATCTTCATCCTCCCGTGTGGAGCACCGTCAACACCTCGTCAATTGCTTTACGGCATTCTGACTGGATCGCGGCAGCATTTAAACCGGATAGAATCGGAGGCAATTCGGACTCAAACTTGTTGCGCAACAAGGATACAGCGCGCCCCACTCGCGTCGTCCACTCAGTCGCGACCACATCGACCGGCACATATTGCTCCTTCTTGATCGCGACTTTTAGCTCTCTTTCTTCGACCTCGGCCAGCAGCTTCCGGGTCTTGAGTTGGTCCTCGTCTAGCGTCGTCGGCTCGGTATGTTGCGCCAGCCCGTGTTGCCGCATATAGACGCGCCAGGCCATCACATCATGCCGACCGTCGCTTGCAGGCGTAGGCGCATGCGGGCGCTTTCTCCACTCCTGAATCGTTCGCCGCGACACGCCTAGAGCGTCGGCCAGTTCCACATAGCTGCCGGCGTAGGTCTGGCCTGCATCCGGGTTTTGTGCCGCGTGGACGTTCAACAGCGCGCGCTCAGCTTTCGTTAGTTTATAGCCAGCAGAGACACGCTTCGCTATGTTGGCCAGATCCTTCTCCAAAAGCTCTTTGGCAAGGTCTGCTGGAACGTCTATCGGGCTCATTTATTTCCGGTGATCCGGCGCAACTCCTCTTTGACCTCTGTTAGTGTCTGGTGGAGTCGCAGCCTGTCTTCTTCGCAGGCCGTCGCTCTCGCTTCGAGCCTGAGAACCAGATCCTCAAGAGCGTCAATGCGTAGCTTTTGCGCCTGGCTTAGCTCGCGGAATACATAGGCGACGGCCAGGGCGAGAATGCCCGCCCAGCCCATCTGAGTCAGGACGGGCGTGATGTCCATTAGTCGAGCAGGCTGCGAACGTGCTTGGCGAGCGGGAGAACAGTAGCGTCGTCGATCTTGGAAGGCGTCGATTCGACGGCTTGCTCCAATCGCGAGATCAGGTCGTCGGCGAGTTGCTTGATGCGTTTTTCGTCGAGGACGCGGATTAGTTGCGCCACCAGGGCAGGCAACACCAACTGTAGAATTTGATTTTTGAGCATAGGCTCGGGTTGACTGTCAATCAGGGCAGTTTCGACCTTTTGCCCGGCGTCGGGAATATGGTCAGCTTTGGGCTTTGGCGCCTCACCGACTGCGTGCTCGCACAGATCCGGCAAAAGCCAGCTTTGCCAACCTCGACGTTGGGCCGTCCGATTCATCGCGAAATCCCAGCCAATCGAATCGTCAGGTTGTTCGGTCATCGCCTCCCAATCTGAGCGTCGCCAGAGCGTCAATCCGGCGGCAGTAGAGCCAACCTTTCGCGGCTTTGTCACATCCCGAAGCAGAATATCGCCAACCCACCTGTCAGATTCGCGCGAAGCACAAACATGATCCGGCCGGTACCTTTCCGCGTATGCCGCGCCGACGACTGCGATCTGGCATTTTGGCCCAGGCCTCAGGGTCATGTTGAGCTTGCGCAGCAAATCTGAGCATTGCGGGAAAACGTCATCCTCCCACGTAAACACCCACGCTTCCGGCGTCTCAGCCATTCCGGCTTGGTAGAGGTCAAATACCCGCCGATGCCGCGCCATTCGGCCGGCCACGTCCTCGATACCGACAGCCGGTAGAGATTCAGAGCTGCGGCGAACTATGCGAGCGGCCTGAAATCGGCGCCGGATCTCGGTCATAATCCAGCCTGCGAAGTCGTCGTCAGCATCCACGACTAGCGTAATTCCAAGCCGTGGCGGGAGTTCCTGGCTATCAAGGCACTGTAGCCATTTCTCCGAGAGCTTCCGGTCGCCACGGTGCAGGCTCAAGATGGCGAAGTCCCGCGCAGCCCAAAGTTTCGTATCTTCATCCGCTTGGAAAGTGCGGTTTTGGCCGTGCAGCCGTCGATGTATGGGCTCGCCGTGCATACGCACAAGCCGAAAGCCTGCGTTCGCCAAGCGCCATCCAAGCCGCCAGTCCTCTATATATGTGTTTTCCCAACCGCCTACAGCTGTGACGGCTTTGACGTTCCAGAGCGCGTTAGTATCGACGCCGTAGCAGTCGCGCGGATCACCATCGGGAACACCCGGTCCAATATACCCGGCTTTTTCTGGCGCCGTAGCCACAGCGCGCGAAAACTCTCGGGCTAAGCCTCGCCGAGGGTCGTTGTCGGCGTCCCAAAAAACAACCCATGGTGCCGTCACTTTTGCGAGCCCCGCATTCCGAGAGCCAGACGGGTTGCCCCACCGACCGCTAACTACCTCCCAACCTGGGCAGGATAGCCCAACGAGACACGGCGCGAATCCGCAGTCATCCAAGACCAAGATGCGCTTGCCCGCCACTTTCTCGCGGTCCCAGGATCGCAAGCATTGGTTGAGCATTTCGCCTAGATATTGGCGGTGGCAGGTCACCACGACATCCCACTCTTGCGCTTCCGCCGTCGTTTTTCGCTCTGCCCGTCTAGCCCGAAATCGCTCCCTAACTTTGTCTCTGTTAATTCGCTCCATAGTGTGAAATTATTTGCACCGAAGAGTGAGGTTTATAAGGTTGTGCGTGCAAATCTATTCTTACAGTTTGCACCGTGCGTTTAATAAACCTTAGCCCTTTGTGCAGAAAAAACTCAGCTCCCGGGCAGGTCGCCAGGAACGTAAATATTGCCGAGCACCCACCCGCTAGCACCTCCGCCAACTTTTGAGTAGTAGAGCGCGAATGGTAGCGTATCGCCGATGCCAACGAACATTGGCAGCGATATAAGCCAAGGTTGGGCGCTCCAAGCCTGAGCGTTTCCAGGTCCATAGGTCCCAGTGTGGAATGGAGTGCTTAGCGTGGTTGGGTTCGTTGTCGAGTTGGATATGCCTATCGAGACATTGTAGGTTGAGCCAGGATCTCCGCCAGAAATTGAGAACGTGCCACCAACGCTGATACTGTCTGCGGTCGCAGCACCCCATTGAATCGTCGTAGGGCTAGTCCAGGTCCGATTAATGCCGAACACGCTAGAGTTGATTGAGCGGAATAGCGAAACTGAGAGAGCTTCTGGTGCCGGTGGGGGGCCGACGTAACGCCGAACCGTCTTGGTCGCTTTCCACTCCTCCCCTTTCGGCAGTGCAGGCGCCTGGAATGGCGGGCGAGCGAACTTCACTTTCCGTTTTTCAATCTTTGGAATTCCGAAAACCGGCCAGCCTTCCGGGTCAACGCTTTCCGCGCGATTGGGCAACTCGCAGGCCCTAGCAAGCGGATCAGCCGCTAACGGTAAGCCGTCGTAGGGCCGAACGGTCAAAAGCTCCGCCATGTCGGTTGCGCTCGTCGCGGATTCGCACGTAGACGCCAGCGTCGTCCAGTCCCACGAAAGCAGGTCTTCCGCTTCGTAGTCGGTCGATTGGACGACTCGGTCAGGTTGCCCGGTCTCGATGCGGACCATGACGCCCGAGCGCCAAACCCACCAAATACCCGCAGCCCAGCCTAGCCGGCGAATCGGAAAGCCGCGTCTGCATACGCGCAACGCATACGGGAGGTGGAGTCTAGCGGGGATCGTAGCCATCTAGCAATTTTTGAAGGTGAGCCCGGTCGTCTAGGGCTTCGTTGATTCTCTGCATCCAACGCTCGCGATTTTCGGGGGCCGCATCGAGCCAGGCTTGGCGGAATAGCTCTAGGCACTCGTCGATCCCTGCGATTTCGTCCTCGATGGTCATTAGATCAGATCTCGGTGAACCATTAGCCAAAACGAAATTGATGTCCGGAAAGCTTCCCGCTCTTCCTCCTCGCCCATGTCCACGAGGTAGCAAGCCTGGAACTCAGCCAGAACCGCAACAGCGGTCCCGTCGTCCTCCTCCTCGTCCGCAAGCGCGTTGGCGATCTCAGCAGCCTGGAGATCTAGCCAGATAGTGTATCTCGCAGTCTCGCCCTCGCCGTCTTTGTAGACCAAGTCGTCGCCGTCCGTTTGGAGGTCAATCAGGCCCTCCGGCTCGTAGCGTTTTGCAGCAATGACAAGCTCGGTGACGGGCAGGTCGATGACCGTCTTTCGCCGAAGAAATTGGACCGAAATTGGAAACTGGTCGTTTGCTTTGACGTGGGCAATGGCTAGGCCGTCTTCCGCTTTTTGGTCGAGTCCGCGGAAGGCCACCATGCCAGAGTCGAGATCCCAGACGGCATGAATAGCGCCGTCCGACTCCGCCTCCGCATACTCCACGCCGAATGTAAGGCGCACCGGGGTAGAGTTGCCGGAACCATTGCTAGCGCGCAGCTGGACCGTCCAAACACTACCTTGTGCCTCCCTGTCGATGGTGCCGGAGATTAAGCCGGTTGTGCTATTGAGCGAAAGCCCATCCGGAAGTGCTCCGCTGGCCAAGTTCCACCCGGTCGCTGCATCGCTTCCAACGGCCAAGGCAGGTTGGAAGGCGTAGTATTTTCCCCGCTGCCACGCGAGGACGCTAGTTGTTGTATCGACGACAGGAACGGGCACGATAACTGGCGTCTGTCAATTTTGACACTGGTGGCGGCTTTGTGGGCAACAACAAAACGTCAGGTGTGGGCAATACAGGGCGCTCGATTTCAGAGGTTGAGCGCGAATACGAGCGCGAACTAACAGCGATCGAAGCACGGGTTATGCTAGCGAAAGCGCCACTGGAGGAAGCTTGGCGCCAAGCCATGGACGAAGGCTATGACAAAATTCGAGCTGGCCAATCGGCGGAACAAAATTTAGAAACCGCGCAGGCAATTAACGATGTACTAGCCAAAATTGACCGCGAAAGATTTGCCGCGCGGCAAAAGCTTATTCGGAAATATTTTGGAGATTCTGCGATTGAGTAGGCAACCATTCGGCGTGGCGTCTCCGGCACCAGTCCCGGACTCGGGCGTTCCCGCCGTAGACCAAAAACACAAGGTCGGCCGGCTCGGTTGCCTCGGCGTGATTCATGGCCAGCATATGTTCGGCTTCGAGGTCGGCTATTTTCCTTTCATGCGCCCGGGTAGCGTAGGCTTTCCAACCGCGCGGCACTCCAAATAGATTGAGCTGCCGATATTTCTCTGGGACGTGCAGATCCACCAGAATTCTGCGGCCCTCCGATTGCCAGAACCGCGAAATCCAACGCTTGCGGCCGATGATTTCGAGGCCCAGCCATAAAGGCGTGGAATCGCCTAGGGAAAAATTCGGCTCGACCAGCGTAGGCGCGCCCGTTTTGAGGACCGCGTCCGGGTGTTTGCGCAAAGCTGCGAATTTGGCGTCGTCGATGTAAAAATGCCAGGTTCCGCGAAAGTCTGCGGACCTAGATGCGCGCCAGAATTTACCCTGCCCGCCCCACGGAATAACAGGTTGGTCGATATAGTCCGCAGCCATGCGCAGCCGTAAGGCCGGAATCTCGGCTGGATTGTCAGAGGGAAAGCAGCAATTCAGGTCCACGCTTGTTGCGCAACAAACGTCAATTCGCAAAAACAACGAACCCGGCCACCTTTGGATGGCCGGGTTTGGTATCATTCGATTTGTGATTTTGGGCTCGAGGAAAAGGTCATGCCCAGACAAGCTCCTGCTTGAGCTCCTGAAGTGCAGCGCAAAGCGCGGATTGCTGCTGGGTCATGTGGTTAAAATGCGCCAGCAGACCATAATTCCAGTTTAGCGCATCATTTAAGGCTTCACGGTCGCTCTTGTATCCGGTTGCTTTTCGCATACGCGTCCATTCATCTTTCGATTCTTTTACCCAGATTGAAAGTTGTTTGATGTGCATGTCGCTAATCATGGATGCAATCTTGTGGCCAAAATGCCTGTCGACCGTCTCTGTGTCGAGATACTGTTGCGCCCAGGCAAAGGCATCGTCAACGGCAAAATGCACTTTCTTGGTGCATTCATCGGCCAATCAGCCCCAAACTCAGAAATTCCTGAGTTTACCGGGTTGCTTCCATGCGGCCAATAACATTGTTATGCCTCGCGCGGCTCAACAACACTGTTCGCCGAATCCAATAAATCGCGCTGCGTGGGCTCTCGCAGCCTCTCGATGGCCGTCTCGCAGATGCTCCGCGTTATTTCGATTCCGATGGCTCTTTTCCCGTGCTGCTTCGCGCCCTTGAGCGTTGTTCCGCTTCCCATGAACGGGTCGAGGATCACCGCATCGTCCGCGAAGGCGATCCGGCAGAGTTCGTGCATGAGGTCCACGGGCTTTTCCGTCATGTTCCGCCCCACGACGGTTTACCACAAACCGAACAAATCGGATGCAGCGAACCGCTCGTAGGTGTCTGGGGTGCATTCATGGCGTGTTCCTTGCGGTTCGCTGATCCGAAGCGTTGGCCCAATCATCGGACGCGCTGCCGTCATAGCAGCCGCACGGCACCTGATCGGGAAGTTCATCGAACAGCTTCATTTGCTGCTCATCGGCTTTCACAAGGTCGGACCAGCAGCAGTTGCGCCCGAGTCCAATAGCCGTCGTTGCCGTGGTGGCATTGCGTTCCATCTCCACGGCGCGGGCGAACAGATCCGGGTGCGTTTTGGCGAGCGAGATTACTTCGCCTCGTTTGGATGTTGGACAGAAGAAGCAGGCAGACTTTGCGGGCCGGAAGCCTGCGGCTTCCACCGTCGCCACGCATTCACGCCGACGCCAACCCCACTCTACGAGCGGATAAGCTACCATGAACCGCTTGTCATCGTGGTTCTTTACTCGGTGCGATTCTCCGGCGTCGTAGCCAATGAGCTTCACGACCTTGCCACCTGCTGCCCATGCGTCGAGAGCGGGCTGCCATTGCTTCAAGTATCGCTCTTGAGGGCGGACCTTGTATTTGTCCGAACATGACCGGAAACCAAAGGCCAGAGACGGAAGCGTGTTTGCCGCTAACACCTCTTGCTCTAGCGTTTGGCGTTCCTCTCTCACTGTCACGACTGGCGGCATGTCGTGAGCTTCCAACCATGCAGAGAAGTCAGCGACGAACCGAATGGTTTCCGGCAGTTCGCCGCCCGTGTCCGCGAACATGATCAGATCAGGGCGAAGCTTTCGCCGCGCCATTTCGATCAGCATGGCGGCGCTATTGGTGCCACCGCCAAACGACACCACCAAGGGCCAACAAGGCGGTGATGCCAATGACTGCCGCGTGGGAGTCATTGGCGATACGGAGCTGGAGGGCGCGGCATTCATGGCATACCTTGGTCGTTCAGAACGCGGACCTTAAAAAGCTCCCCACTGCGGAACCAACAAAAGCCCCGCCAGCCATAGCGGCCCCAGGACTCCGGACGGTCGTCGCTTCGACCTTCGCGCCGTCGATCCGAATCGAGGCCGCCGGACCAAACGCAACCGTGCGCGTTAGCACTCCGCGAGAATAGGTCGTGTGCGACGTGTAGCAGGAGCTAAACAGCATCGAGGCCAGTAGCAAAATCGCTTTCATGAGTCACCAGGGTATCTCGTCCGTGTTATCATCCAAATGCGCTGGTGTAGCTGCCTCTACAGTCGATTGGTAGCCCGCGCGATTCCTTCCGTGCGGATCTGGGTTTGTTGGCGGCGCCGGTTGCGATTCTGGCAGCGTCAGGCTTCCGAGGTAAGGGCACTCTTTGTTCCGGGGGTCGTCTTTGCCAAAGTCTTGCTTTACCGAATGCGTCTCTCCATACTTGGATTCTCGCACAGGCCAGGCCACAAGGTCTAGCCACTTTGCGCCGGCCTTGCCTTGGAAAATCGCCGTCTTGTCGATCTTCGTTACGTCGATTTTGATTCTGATTGGTTTACTCATAGCGATATTCGAAAATACTCACAAACTGCCATAGCTGCACAACTGCGTTGATGAGTCCGGCCGCGATTATGGCGCCCAATAGACAGCAGATCAAAAAACGAATCTGGTCCATGGCTAGATCCCGAGAAAGTTCAAAACCTCGATGAATGTCCACGCTCCAGCCGCAGCCAGTAGCCCGAGAAACGCAGCCGCAGCCAGGCTGAACACAGTTAGGGCTAGGCAGGCAAAGCAAAAGCCAATTAGGGCGTTCAGGAATTTGATTAGCGGTTGCATGGCTTAGCTAATTAGTTGAACCCGAACGGCGCAGGTGTCGCATTGCGTATCAATTTCAACAAACCTGACGCCAAACGGCTTTAGCAGCAGATTGGGTGATTGAAAACACGGTTGCTCGTTCATTTTTGCAAAAGTTAGTAAATGAGCTGATGCGGTTATCAAAAGTAGGTACGACACGACTGTTGGTCCTAGTAAAGCCGCAATTTGAGCTGCCAATGGGGCAAATTCCAGAAGGTGGGGTAGTTGAGGATGAAGCATTGCAGCTGCAAGCGGTAATTGCCTGTAAGACGCTTTTCGAAAAACATGGCGCAACAGTCTTGGGAATGAGCCCTGCGCAACCAAAAGGTGCGCAGGGAAATCAGGAATATTTTTTATATTTACATGCCTAGGCAAATGACCAGTGATTACTACATAAAAGTCTATTTTTAGAAAAATTACCAAAGCGATATCTATTTAAATTTTTTGTAACTGCTCACAACTATTACGAATTTTTGGTTTGCACCGATAGATCTTTAGTGATGGCGATTAAACAACCATTGAGGATATCAGCATGCTGAAGTTTATTTATTTAACATTCTTGGCTTTAATTGCCGCGGCTAATCCGGCTATGGCGGACAATAATTACTATCTCGGTGATGTGGTTATAAATGGAATGGTACAAGTATCGCAAACATATTCGAATACAAATTATGATGTCATGTATGTCAACATGACTGCACGTAATCGAGACGAAGCAACTGGGCGGCAGATTAATTATTCGGTGAATGTATTTGAAAAAAGCTCAGTGCCATCATCGCGTCAAGTGCAAGTATTACGCGATCTCTCTCGATCGTCGCGTTATAGCACTAGAAATTAACTGCACGTCAGAAGTTAGTCGTTATGTTAGCGAAGTTGCATCTGATCCGATTTATCAGACATTTAATATTCTCAATGATAACGATGTTTCAGGGATTGTAGGAAGTGGTTGTAAGATTGTGCGTGTCAATGCAGGAATGCCGCTGGCCTTGGCAAGCAACAATGTAGATACGCCTAACACTCCGATACCCACACCAAATACGCCTACGCCAAACCCAACTCCAACAGTGTCACAGCTCAAAGATCAAACGATTGTAGTTGCAACGCCATTTCTTGGAAGTACTACCTATCGTGCTGATGACCATAAATACGGAGTATTCTTAGAAAATAGCACTACTCCTATTGTAACTAATTACTTAGATGTAAGTAAAAAGATTGCGATCAATTTTCAAGCTCCGTATGGTACGCGTGCCACTCTTAAAGTATGGGGTCGTAATTCATTTGCCCGTGAATTTATAGTTACTGGTGGTAGTATCGATATTAATCTTCCGTAAATGAGCCGAGGAATGTTATGACAACGCGACATTATATTATCGCGCTCTTTACTGGCGCCTACATCACAGCACTCACGAGCTGCGATGACAAGCAATCATATCAGGTCATGGCCACAATTGCAGAAAGCCCAACTGTGACCTGGGTGGATGGTG
>RGUK01000150.1 GCA_010027825.1 bacterium | reverse complement strand
CAGAAGTTCATCGGTGGGAATGATCTGATCCGAAACATTCTGAATCGGGGAGAGCGTGACCGTGGTGGCGGTGAAGTCCGCGCCAGTCTTGCGAACGAACCCACCCTCCATGTCCACCATGCCAAGTCCTTCGGTCTGCTGCTTGCCCTGCTTGGCATCGGAAGGTTCGCCCTTGCCGGAGCCATTCTGCTGCTGCTCCTGCTCGTACTTCTTCCGCATCTCGTCCATCGAAGGATGCTCGTAGAGTGCCTTCGCCAACTGGAAAGCCTCATCGAAGGTCTGCACCGCGTCGATCATGCCCGCAATGCCCTGCTCCTCGTCAGAAAGATTCACATTCATGAAGCCGGGAATGCCCCACTTGAAGTGAATGTTCATGCGGTTGATGAGTCCGACCTTCGCAATGTCCATCTCGCTGAACTTGAACAGGTCGCTGTCCACGACCTCCTTGTAGCCCAAGAAGAAGTCCCGACGAGTACCGGGGTACTTCGCCTTCATCATCTTCTCAATGCGAACGTCCTCAATCACGTTGCAGATTCGGTGCAGCAACTTGGCGTTGAACCCATCCGCTTCCGCCTGCTTCATCAACTCCTCGCTACGCTCGTAGGGAGTCCACAGGGCATGGCTGATCTCGTGAGCCACGAGCATGGTCTGGAGAGTGTCGGAGACATTCCAGACTGGCATGACGAGATGGCGAGTCTTGACATCGAACGATGCCGTGGGTGCGTTGGCATCGAAGGAGAAGGAAAGGTTTTCGGTGGCGAGAGCGCGGGCGAAGATGGAGAGAGAGGTGTTCATGCTGTAATCTTACCACAAGTTTGGGGTCAGGTCAAGTGAAAGGGAAAATCTTTTTTGCGTCCGATAACGTTCGAGCTGATCCGGGGCTACTATCCGGCAACGTCCACAAATAATAATAAAGTTCTGCGAGTCCTCGGCCCTTAAATGGGGCCTCGGATAGTAGTCCCCTGCCCTCTGCCCCGGCCCCTTGAAGGGGCCGGGGCATGAACAGCATCAGACGGTCACGGGGCTGATGAGTGAGGTCAGATCGTAGACCCCCTTGCTCACCGCGCTACGGTACTCCTTCAGCACCCAAGTCGGAACACCCTTCATGTTGATGGACTGGGCGATGGTCATGAGATCGGACTTGCTGAAGTTGCTGAAGTCCCCGTTGAGATTAGCCTCCGCGTACTGCTTGGCGGCTGCGACGAAACGATTGCGCTTGTTGAGGTATGGCATTTTATTTCTTTCTTTCTTGGTTAGGCGTTGACTGCGTAAGAAGTGTTGGAAGTGACGGGAGAAGGTTCGTCCTTCATCCCCTCCGGGGTGGGAAGAATGGTGGGGTCGATCTTGGTGTAGAGGCTGAAGAAAGCCTCCTGCGTTGCAGCATCGAACCGCGTGAGCGTCAGGCGAATGGCCTTCTCCTTGTTGCCGAAGATGGCGTAAGCCTTGCAGACCTCCTCCAGTCGGCGGGTGGTGATGATGTCATCCAGTCCACCCTCCTTGAAGCCCAAGCGGATCGTTTCGGCCCACTTGACGAGGTATCCGGCGAAGTCCTTGTCCTCCTTGCCATACGCCTTCATCTTGCGAATGATGATGCGGGCTTCCACGGCCTTGTCCGCGTAGTCCTGCTCAAACCAGTACGAGAAGCGGTCAAGGAAAGCCTCGTTCATGCAGCGAGTCCCGACGAACCGATCAGACTCACCCTTGCCCTTCGTGTTGGCCGTGGCGACCACATTGAACCCGGTCGCGGGCTTGACGAACATTCCGATCTTCTTGATGTAGATGCCCTTGCCCTCAAGCACGGGCTGAAGGCACATCATGCGCTCCGTCCCAAGATCAATCTCGTCCAACAGAAGGATGGCTCCACGCTGCATGGCCTGCACAACGCCACCGAACACGAACTTGGTTTCGCCGTTGATGAGGCGGAAGCCACCGATGAGATCGTCCTCGTCGGTTTCGGCGGTGATGTTGACGCGAATGCACTCGCGTCCGGTGTTGGCGCAAATCTGCTCAATCATCGTGGTCTTGCCGTTGCCGGAAAGTCCCGTGATGTAGACCGGAGCAAACTGCTTGGACGCGAGGATGGAGTTGATGTCCTCGTAGTGACCCCACGGCACGAACGTGTCGTTCTTGACGGGGACGAGGGAAACTTCGTTGGCGGGCATGACGAGGTTGTAGGCGTTGCTGTTCATGGGTTCCATTCTATCACAAGTTTCGGGTGCGGTCAAGTTTGAGTCGAAAGTTTCTGAAAGATTCTCGTCCTTCACGACCTCCACGGTGACAGTCTCCGGGATGGAGTAGACTCCGCGACCAACCCGGCGGGTCTTGGATTGCACAAGCCAAGCGGGAAGGACGGTGTAGGTATGCAGTCCCTTCTCGCGGCAGTAGCGAAGGGCCTCAAGGCATTGATCGCGGGTGTAGTTGGCTTCTGCCACACAACTAGGAACCGGGATGCCGGGGGATTCGATGAGGGCGGTAATGAAGTTCTGCTTGCGAATGTCGATGTTGCTGTTCATGCCCCAATCTTACCACAAAGTTTGGTCCGGGTCAACCAAAGATAGAAATATTTTTTTCAGGTCCTATAAGTGGTCCAGGACTACTATCCGGCAGCGTCCAGCAAATACTCCAAGAAAATCAAAATTTCCTCTGAGGAAATTTTGATAGTAGTCAAAAGAACAAACCCCCTGTACAAACTCAGGGGGCCTGTTTATGAATCGCAAGTCCGCAGCGGTCAGACTTCCGAGTTGTAGTAGTTCTTGTCGTGCATTGGCTTCTCGTTGCAGTAACGCTTGTGAGAACTGTAAGTGGTCATGCTTTCGACCTTCTCCTCAAGGCGGTTGATGCGCTGATAGACCCGATCCTGTTCTGCGTACATCTCGCGTCTGTCGCTCTGCATTTCATCCCGAAGGGCGGAGAACTTGTCAGCAATGCGGGCACGAATGTAGCCGATGCCAAAGAAGGCAGAGAAGGCGGAGAGGACGACGAGGGCGATGGTGTTGAAGTCGATATTCATGTTTCTATTGTACCTTCTGTTTGGGGTGTTGGTCGATATTCATGTTTCTATTGTACCTTCTGTTTGGGGTGTTGTCAAGCAATCGGACTGGAAAAACGGAAAAAAGTTTGTCTCTAGTTATGACATGTGACCTAAATAAAGGGAGGTGTAATAACTATGAGACCGAAGAAAAACTTTTGGAAGTGTGGTGATTGTGGTGTTGCACTAAAACGAAAACAAGTTCGTTGCAGGGACTGCCACAACAAAAGGCACCCAGATATGACCATTGAAGAATCGGCCTATGGCAATAAGGGGTGGCCCAACACTTATGCTAGAATCAGAGACAAAGCCAAATATGTGGTTAAACATCTTGGTTGGTCCTGTTGCCAAAATTGCGGATATGACAAACATTTTGAAATTTGTCATATCAAAGCAATTAAAGATTTTCCAAAAGACACTCTGTTGAGTGTCGTCAATGATCCATCGAACTTAATTCCTCTGTGTCCCAACTGTCATTGGGAGTTTGATAGAGGAATATTAAAGTGGGAGGGGTGGGATTCGAACCCACGAAGCCGAAGCGGTCAGTTATAAGCCGACTGGTTCTCGCCAACGAACCTCGCCCTTCCGTGGGAAACTAATTTTACGGCTAGTTCCCAACCGTGCAACCACAGGTTGCCTCTGTGTGGTTTTGTGTTCCACCAAACGTTTTATAATATACTCTGATTGAGGTACATTGTACCACCTTTTTCTTTCTTGTCAAGCGTTCCCGGTGGGAGTTGCACCCACACCACTCAATTTAGAAGATTGATGCCCTGTCTATTAGGCTACGGGAACAATCGGAAGGACTACTACTACGGTATACCGTGAACGGTTGCCGACTTTCGCCCTTCCTTCTTGGATGGTCTTAAAGAAGATCCATCTCGGTAATAGCATCGGTGGGACTCGAACCCACACTTGATTGATTTTGAGTCAATTGACTCTGCCGTTGGTCTACGATGCCATGTGCCTAATGATACATTACATTAGGCGGAGTGTCAAGTCTAGTTCAGGTGAAATTCCGTTTCTTTCCATTCCTGAACGGAATCGAATCTGATGCTTCTCCATTCACCGATCTCAAGATCGTAAATGGTTTGTACGCCTTCAGGCTTCGTGCGATTAGATGCTGCGCGCGGATGATCCACCTTGGGGATTCTCTGAAGATCCGTCGTTCCAATCAAGATTCGGGAAGATCCATCCTTCTTCGTGAACTTGATTCGAACAACCTTGCCAGCCTGTAGTGCCTTCTCAAAGCCACTCATCGACTTCCTCCGTTTCGCTGTAGTTGTTGCCTTCGTGCTGCCTCTTGAGGCAGTACGCTTCCGCTTCACATTCTTCTGCAAAGATTTGGACATCTTCGATTTCTCCGTTCAGATTGTTTTGAAAGATGACAAGGCATTCTTCGTTGCCCATGATGCCGGAACCGTAGTACGCAGCGAAGCAGTCAACTAGATCCATTTCCCAATCAGGGGAAAGGTCTGGATGAGAAAGAATCCGGTCAGCCAAGTCGTGCAATTCGTCTTTCGTCATTTCTTATCCTTTGTGTCTAGGTGTAGTGAAGTATCTAGTGCCTTCGGTGGGGTTCGAACCCACGACCAATTGATTAAAAGTCAACTGCGCTACCAACTGCGCTACGAGCCCTAACTGGAAACCCT
>RGUK01000149.1 GCA_010027825.1 bacterium | reverse complement strand
GCAGAGGACCAAGGCCGCTTTGACCTTGTAATAACTGCTGCCAAGTCGCTTGCGTGGTAAGGCCTACCGGTGTCACCAAGCCAATACCGGTGATTGCTACACGATGCTTCATGTACCCCTCTTCCCCTTCTTTGGTGTTACTTAGTGCGCGCGCCGTGGATCAAATCAACTGCTTGTCCTACGGTCTTTATTTTCTCCGCATCTTCATCTTTGATCTCGATACCAAAGGCCTCTTCAAAGCTCATGATAATTTCAACGATATCAAGCGAGTCAGCACCCAGTTCTTTAAAGGTCGATGCTTCGGTAATGTTTGCTGCAGGCAGGCTCAGCTTTTCCGCGATAATGCCTACTACCTTGCTCAGCGTATCTTCTCTGTTGAACGACATAATGTATCTCCTTGTAAAGCCTCATTTTGACGAGGTATTCATGATAACTAGGTTGCCATAATTGTCAAAATTCAGATTAATTCTAGCGCAGTGCACCTCCACAAACATTACATGCCCCCGCTGACGCAGATCACCTGACCGGTTATGTAATCAGCTTCTCCTGAAGTCAAAAAAGCAACCAACTGCGCGACGTCTTGCGCGCAACCAAAGCGCTTGAGCGGAATGTGATCCAAGGCCTTCTGCTTAACAGCTTCAGGCAGGAGATCGGTCATCGCTGTTTGAATGAAACCTGGTGCAATCGCGTTTACCAAAACATTGCGCCCTGCATACTCCTGTGCCAACGACTTGGTCAAGCCGATAATGCCAGCTTTGCTTGCTGCATAAGCAGCTTGTCCAGCATTACCATGCAGGCCAACCACTGAACTGAGATTAATAATGTAGCTTATCGGCTGCTTGATCATGCGCTTAAGCGCCTGCTGACTGCAAAGCATCGTACCTTTCAGGTTCACCGCCAACACGCGGTCCCAGTCGTGCTCCTGCAAACGCAACAACAGGGCGTCTTTGCTAATGCCAGCATTGTTAACAAGCACCGACGGAATAAAACCTTTGCCATCCAGGGCCGCAAAAACATCAGCGACCGCTTGTGCAGATGCAATATCGACCTGCTGGTAGAGCACCCCTTGAGCAATAAGATCGTGCACAGCAGGATCATCTGCAGTCAAACAATCGAGCACTGCAACACGTGCACCGCGCTTCAACAATTCGTTCGCCACGGCACGCCCAATACCGCGCACGCCTCCGGTAACCACACAATGCTGCATAACGTTTTTTCCTGCCACTCAATGAACAATTGCTAAACGACGACCACGACGCGCACGGCTTGTGGTATGGGCCTGCTGACAACGCCGCGCATGCAAGGCAAGCTGGCGACAGCACGCGGCAAAGTACTCGCCCACGCGCCACTCATCTTCTAATGCAATCAAGCGCGCCAGATTATCTGCCCACGCCTGTAACCCGCATGAACGCCAGTAGATCACTACCACTGTCCAATCACGCGGCACTGCAACATCCTCTCGCGCTTCTTCTAGTGGAGGATAATGAGCGCGGCAAGTTGGGCACGTGTCGTGCTCACGCAGCCAGGGGCTCAAACAATCTTGATGAAACACGTGGCCTTCAGTACAAGCCCGCGATTGCACTTGCCCTGGGCTCATCGCCTCCAGACAAATGCCACATTCTGCGCCCTGCTCTGCAGGAGCAACTATGGGGAGGGGCTGGCTCGACTCACGAGGCAGGTCAGCTGTTGCAAAACACGAAGCCGAAAGAAGAAACGAACATAAACAAGAGAGAACAAAACGAATAGCCATGTGAGCTCCTCACGTGCTGCAAAACACTTGCGTTGTAACGGGAGCCACAGTTTATAAGAGAATAAAAAAGTCGTCCAGACTGAGCAAATCGCTCTAGCTAGCGGCACTCTGATCACTCGCCTCTTCCAAATCAAGCGCGAGTTCAGATTTTTCTACCTTCAAGCCAAGGCGATCAAGCAGTGCATGAAGCTCAGCCACAGAACAGACTGGAAAAACTTCTTTCTCAGGCCATTCACGCTTGAGCAACTTTGCCATTTTGCCACCGGGACCAACTTCAATAATGATATCGCAATCTTTAAAGTGCTGCATTGACGGCCACCAGAGGACTGGCGAGCTCATCTGCTTGACCAAGGAATGTTTAATTTGTTCATTGGTTCTGATTGGTTCAGCATGCACGTTGCTGATGAGCGGAACGCCCAGGTCTTTAAAATCAACCTTGGTCATGTACATGGCAAAAAGCTTTTCAGCCTCTTCCATTAACCGCGAGTGGAACGCTCCAGCGACGTTGAGTGGAATCACCTTGCCGCCCATTGCCTTAATTTCTGCTGCAATAGCATCCATTTCTGCAAAGGTACCGGAGATTACCAACTGTCCTGGCGCATTATAGTTTACCACTTGGGCAACGCGCTCTTTGGACGCTGGATCATTATATTTTTGACAGACTTTTTCCAGTTCATCATAGGTCACGCCCATGATTGCAAGCATAGTGCCCGGATACTGCTGTGTTGCGGCATCCATGAATAACGAACGTTTTTTAAGTAGGTACAGTGCATCAGGAAAGCTAATGCCCCCAGCGGCGTACAAGGCTGCGTATTCGCCCGAGCTATGACCAGCAACGACATCAGGAATAATGCCGTATTTTTCCTTGAGCAGAGCAAAAATAGATGCGCTCAGGGAGAAGATGGCAGTTTGCGCATTCACCGTCTCACGCAGCTCGCGATCTGATGAAGCAAAACACAACCGTACCAAGTTTGCCTCTAAGCAGTGTGAGGCTTCTTCAAAGTACTCCTGCAATAGACGCTCTTGGTCATACAAATCTTTACCCATGCCAAGGGCTTGTGAACCTTGACCTGGGAATACGATCCCAATCTTAAGTTTTTTCTCGGCTGGCATAGTAAGCCCTCCACACTCGTACGTTATCCACTTTTTAAACAAGCGCATGGCACAGTGCCTGCACACGTAAAAGTGACTGGTCTTTACCCAAAAGCGCCATTATTTCCAGCACTCCTGGACTTACCGTCCCACCGGTAAGCGCCAAACGTAGTGGTTGCGCAAGCGCAACGAGCTTTGCGTCAAATTGTGTGCAAATCGCCTGCGCGCATGCCTGCAATCCCGCATGATCAAACACGGAAATTGTCGCAGCCTGCGCTGCAAACGCCTGAAGCATAGGACGCGTCTGCTCAGTCTGCCACTTGGCAATGAGCGAAACATCATACGCAGCCGGCGGCGTAGCAAGGGTACAGATTGCGCTGTACAAGTCAACCAGGGTTACCGCACGCTCTTTGTAGAGTGTGAGCAGCCCTGCTAACTGATCTGCCGTCCACAGCGACTCTAAGGTTGCACGATGCGTGCCACCCATCAGATCAAAACTTTTCAGCAGATGATCTGTCGAGCTCTCACGCAGGTACACCCCGTTAAGCCACTGCAACTTTTTGACATCAAAGACCGAACCTTTTTTACCAACCTGCTCCATCGCAGCCCCGACATGCGCGTCACCGCCATTTATGATGGCGGGGCGGTGCAGTCATCAGAATACATCGCACAGTTTGCCCGTGAGCATGGCATTCCCCAAATTTGCAACAGCCTCGATGAATTGGTGGCGCAGGTTGATGGGGGCATGGTGCTCAGCCAAAATTGGGATTTGCACCTCGAACGCGCCCGCCCATTTTTGCTGGCAGGCAAACCCGTCTTTATCGATAAACCAATGGTGGGGCGGCTGAGTGACCTAAACGCCTTGCTCGTACTCGCGAAGCAGACTGGCACACCCGTTATGGGTGGCTCGACCATGCGGTTTGCGGCTGAATTAGGGGCGCTGCGCGACAAAGTGACCGATTTGGGCGGGGTAGTGTCGGCCTTTGCCTCCGGCCCGGGTGATTTGCTTAATTTTGGGGCGCATGTGGTCGAGATGATAACGGCATTTTTTGGCGCCCATATCACAACCGTCAGCCACATCGGCGGCAACCCATCCCACTTGTTTCGCCTCGACCAACTCGATGGCCCGCCCATTATTTTGCAATTGGGTGGTGGGCAAAATGGCCCCGGCAATGGTTGCGTGTTGGTGCTCACCACCCAGCGCAGTGTCGAAGTCAGCGACTTTGCAGGCATTATCGCGTTTCTTCCGCGAAGGCATCGCCCCACTGTCATTGGCAGCGTCGCTACAAGTGGTGCAAATTTGTTTGGCGGCGGCCCAATCGCGTCATCATGGGGTTGCTGTTGCGCTGAGTGACATTCACCCAAACGCTGGTTTTGATGGCGCAGCCTATACCCATGACTACGCCAAGCTCGGCGCATGGCAACATGATGGGCTATCGGCCCGTTCACATTATATTAAATCATAATCATGAATCCCCTATTAACCCCCAGCCAATGGCTGACCCGACTGGTGCAAATTCCCAGTGTCACCCCACCCCACGCCGGGCCACGCGCAGGCGTGGCTGGCGAAGCTCGCATTGCCGCCCAACTTGCGCACTGGTTTGGCGAATTAGGCGGCGAAGTCGTCATCGAAGACGCTCACCCCAACCGTCCAAATGTGTATGGCATTTGGCGCAACCCCAACAGCCAACGCTGGATCGGGCTGGATGTGCATACCGATACGGTGGGCGTTGAGCAAATGCTGGGCGACCCATTTAGCGGCGAGGTGCGTGATGGCAAAGTGTGGGGGCGCGGCGCGGTTGACAACAAGGCCTCGCTAGCGGTGGCGCTAACCTTAT
>RGUK01000148.1 GCA_010027825.1 bacterium | reverse complement strand
GTAACGTACATCTCGCCGTTGTTTGACTCACTGATCGCTGAGACATAGACAGTGGTCGTGTTGCTGCACTGAGGGCCGGTCACAATTACCCGTGCGCTTGGAGGCAGAAGTTGGGAGTATTCGCCAGTAGCAGTTGGCAATACCGCTGCCACGTTGGTTGTGCTGATGCGGAAGTAAATAGGCTTGGATGCGTCGGTGTGGCAGGCCACGGCATACTGCTGCACGGGGCTATCAGCGGTGATAGCAATGGTGACGGCAGTATTGGCGGTTGGGCAGGCAATCTTGTACGTCTTGCCCATTGCTTGAAAGGCAATGTTGTTAGCGATGATAGCTCTCCTTAAACAAAAGACAACATTCCCTGCTCGGGGTATTTGATTTTAGCCATTAGATGATCCTCTTGCCACCTGCGTTACCGGGCTTGGACACGGGAGACTTGCTGGTGTCTGAATCGTAGTCAAAGCACATGGTGCCAATACGAGCGCCATAGGGTGCCTGACGGGTGGGCTTTTCATTGTGGTAGGTGTCCATAGGCGTCTGAGGACGCTGAGGACGGGTCATCGTCTTGTCTGTCGATGAGACGGCTGTAATCTTGCTAATCTGAATCTTCACTCTTTTTCCTCTCTCTAATCGCCGTTGGCAGGAACACTACCAAGGCAAAGAAGCCAGCCATCGCCATGCGCTCATACGATGGTTCAGCCATCACCCAACACGTTAACCCAAATGTAAGACGACGATTGCTACACGTACGATCTTCAACATCTGTGCATCCATAAAGCGCCCCTCCTTATATGATGCTACATTATACTACTCATCCTCTCCTTCATCAAAAGCGCTACCCCAAGAGTCATCCGACGCTTTCTGCTTAATCATTTCTAACTTCAATGCTCGGTCAAGAATCTTGGTCTTGTCTGTCAGGCTTGCCTCTGGGTCAGCCATCGTCTGACGCAGCAGCTCGTTGATCGCCTTCTCTAGGTCGGCATTGACGCCTTTAGACTTCTTGCTCACCGCTTACCCTTTCTTGACTTACGGGCGCTAGAAAGAGCAATAGCCACCGCCTGCTTCTGCGGTTTGCCACGCTTCACCTCACGGCTAATGTTCTCACTGATTGTCTTGCTGCTGCTACCTTTTTTGAGTGGCATTATTGGCCTCCTGTTGCAACTTTTTGAGAAATTGGGAAAGTAAGTCCAAGGCCCAAGGTTCGAGCCAAATCTGGCGGCAAGTTTGTTACTTGAGGGCTTACTCCTTGAGTTAAGGCACGGCGCACGGGGTCGCTATACAAACCAGCCTGTGCCGCTCTCATTCCTAACATACTTGGTATAGCCGCTCCCGGAGTGAGCAACCCGCCACCAAAACCGAGCGCCAACGGGACAGACCTTGCCAAGATGCTGGCTGGCAACGGCTCACCCTTGATCGTTTGAAGTCTTGCTATTTCTTCAGTTGGCAATAATTCTTTACCCACTCTGTCCATGTGCAGAGCGGCAGGTCTTCTACGATTGACAGCATCATAGAGTTTGCTCAAGGACAAGCCGCCCTCTGGTGTAATGCCCTTGTGTCTAGCAGCATCAAAAACGTCTTGGAAAACTGTGTACTGCTTCCTCAATGCCCTAAGGTTGTCGGTAACTTCTTTTCTTGACTTCAAGAAGTCATCTACTGTGCTTCCAGACTTGTTGATTGTTCTTTCTGCTGCATCATCAAACACACGTTGAATTTTGTACAACCGAGCGGCTTGCAAGTCATTTGATGTTGAACTTGCTAGTTCACCTATCAATGATCTGATCTCGTTATAGTCTTTACCAGAGATAAACTGACCAGACCTCCCTCCATAAGCCTCAACAATTGCGTTTGCCTTTGTTCCTTGCAGGGCGGGAATAATGTCTGGTGTAAGACCAATCTTCTGCAACATCCGGACAAATTTATCGTCCAGCTTCATCTGAGTGTTCTCTAGCACTTGATTGTATCTATTGCTGAGAGCCTCTTTTGCCAATCCAAGAGACTGTGCATTCAGTTCCCGATCCTTGGAACCCATTGCACTCAGAACAGTTCTTGCGATCTCATCGTCATTTGCTGTATTTATTTTTCTTACTTGTCCGGCAGTGAGCGGCATGTATGAAAAAAGTTTGTCCGCAGCACGTAGCATCGGATTGCCCGTAATTTCTCCGGGGGTCAACTTGATGTTGTACTTCTGAGCAATGTTTTCTAGTAACTTTCTTGACTCAGACACGTCCCCAAGTTTTGACAATTGTTCACCAAGTTTTGTGGCTGCGGCCTCAGTCGCACCACCAAGTGCTGCTGCTACCGCCGCTGATGTACCACGCTCTTTCGCCCCACCGGGAGTTGTTGCTGCTGCTGTAAGTGCGCTTGCAGTGGCAGCCTCTGCTCCACGACCAAGTGCTGTTGCAGGTGCTGCTATGCCTCCAAGACCACGAGCCGCTTGAACACCTTTCAAGGCAGCGCCATAAGGAAGAGCATACGATGCTATTTCTCCCGCTCCGGTTTGGATGGGGGCTTTCTTCTGAGCCTTTTCGGTCATAGCGCTTCCAAGGCTTTGTATTTGTTTACCAGTCTCCGGGGCAAATAATTCCGTAACCGCTCCAGCGCCTTTTGTGATGCCGCCAAGCGTTCCAGCCATGAACGGGGCAGCAACAGACTTCTCTGGAAATGGCGTTTCACGAACTGCCTTGGTTGCTTTACCAAGAAATCCTTGATCTTCGCCTTCCATTGTCGCCCCCCTTGGTAGGGGTGGAAGCTCCATTGTTGCTCCCTTAGGAAGCGGAGGGAGTTCGTCAGTCACTTTCAACCTCTTTTCCGGTGTCTTCATAAACCCACTTGCGATCTTTCACAACAATTGTTCTTCCATTCAATTTGGCTTTTGGCGTGGAAGATGGCGTTGCCGTTGTTCCTTTTGTCTTTGTTTCAGACATTGACGGCCTGTAACTAGGAGCGACTGGAGTTGGTATTGAATCTATTTCGTCCCGCACCTGAGACATTTGATTGTTCAATGCACCATATCCAACGGTTTCAACAGAAATAGCATCCCATAGTCCACGCAGTTTGTTCTGAATTGTCTCTACGCTATCACTACGTTGGGGCAAGAACCCACGCTGTCTTGCAAATTCAGCAACGGTGACAGTGGCACCAGAACGTAATTTGAGAATTTGCGAACTTATGTTCTGCAACAAAGATATTGCTTGTTGAGCCTGTGGAGATGAGTAGTACTGCTGAATATTCTCTGGAACATTTCCACCAAGTATGCCAAACACTATTGAAGCGTCTGCAACATTCGGAATCATGTTTGACAAATCAGAAATGTTGCCAAGGGTTGCCAAGTTTCCACGCAACTCGGATTTAGTCTTGCTGTCAAGTTTGTTTGCACTTGCAGAAATCCGTGCTAACGCTGCATCCAACTGTGCATTGATTTTTGTCAATGCCACACTTGTCTGCAAGAGTGACTTGATGTTTCCGGATTGTGCGTCTGTTTGTAACTTGCTTCCATAAGCCTCTGCTTGAAGCACTTTGGCCTCTTGCATTGCCTTCTCACGGTCAACAGAACTAAGTTTCAAATAGTTTTCAATCTTTGACTTGATAAAATTGTTTTTTTCTTGTGTTGCCTTGAGATTTTTTTCAAACTCTTTCATCTCTCGGTCAAACAAGTCTTTGCGGCCTTTCCTGTAGCCATCCATTGCCGCAGCCATATTTCCAAGGGCTGCATTGGCAGATGCTCTACCTTTGCCGCCAGCAAAAAATCCAGCAACCGTAACTAACGAATACAAGGCTGCCAAATCTTTTGCATTCTCTTGTGTTGGCTCAAATGCTTTGGGTTCAACAAGACCTTTTTGGGCTTCAGAAATAAAGGCCTTCTCTGCCCCGCCGATTTCTGTTTGTCGTTCGAGCAAACCACGCTCTGCTTTAATAGTTTTCTCAGCCTGTTCTTTTGCTCCCTCGCTTTCAATCCTCATAGACTCACGAAACATTTGTTTCTGAGGCTCCGAAAGCCCAGTCAACATCTTCTCCATTGTTTCAGGAGAGGTTGGAGACACTGATGTGTATTTTTCTTGGTCTGCCATAATTAACTTGTTTTAGAAGTCACTCCAACCAGAAAAGGAGCCATAGCGGTGAAAAACTTGTTGGCGTTCTGCTGACCCGCTAAGTCTGCTTGATACCCGGCTCTAATAGCGTTTTGAACAATCGTATCTGCCACGTTGATTAGCTGCAGTCCACGATCCACATTTGTCTGTGCAAGCCGTTGACCAAGCTCTGCCAGCCTTATGTCTTCTTGTAACGCAGCCGTTCCAGACGTTTGTCCGCTTGCAGCCAACCTTTGCCTTCCTGCGGCACGTTGTCTTTCAATCTCTTGTCTTTGAGAGGCTGTCAGTTCCCCACGCATTCCCTGTTCGTAAAGTTCTCTACCTTGTTGTCTATAAAAATCAGCAGGTTGTTTGAGTTCTGCTTCAAGAGCCTTAGCCTGACGAGCCGCTTGTCGTCCTTTGAGAATTCCAGTTATACCTGTTGCACCTGCTCCAACAAGGTTTATAAGCGCCTTATTTTTCTCAATCGCCTTAGACAAATCTTCTAAACGTTGTGATGTAGGTCTGCTTGGTTCAGTTGGTGCTTCGGACGGGATACCAGCCATTTCATCAGGCAGGTAGTCTCTAGCGAATCTTTCTTGCCCTAAAGCCAAATT
>RGUK01000147.1 GCA_010027825.1 bacterium | reverse complement strand
CAAGTAATGGTGGCACACGACTTGTATCTCCACAAGAAAAGGCTCTGAGTGCTATGGTTAAGGGTGGTTTTCAAGGCGCTATCGGTGGCGGAGTTCGCGCCCTACCCAATACGGTTATGAACGCTATTACAAACGCAACGGCATCTGGTGCTGGTGAGGGTGTTCGTCAAGGCTTTTTTGATGGGGTGTTTGGAGAAAACAACCGTGGAGTAGTGCCTCAGCTTGTTGCATCAACTGTTGCTGGTGCAGCGCCACAATTGGCTTTCAATGCTCTTGGCGGTGGACTTAAACTTGCAAAAGACCTATTTACCCCGGTTGATAAGATTGAAGGTGTCCCAACTGGATACTCAAAAACGCTTTTAGATAATACTGCTGTTGATATGTCAGAAGGGGCAACTGGTCTTCCTAAGGTTGGTAAATACTTTGAACAGGCCGCACAAAAGATAAGCAATAGCGCAAAAGATGAATCAAAAAAAGTTTCAGAGCTATATAGGGTTGCTGGAGAGCAATCATCTAAATCTGTTCTCCAACCGAAAGAAATAGAAAACCTTACAGCTAGAATTGCTCAGATAAGAAGTACGGCAAGCGGAGAGATAGCATCTATTGCTGGAGATAACATTGTTGACCAAACAAACAGGTTCTTTCTAAACAAAATGGAAAGGGAGAACGGAGTTTCTCTTAAGGATGTTGCTGATTGGATGAAGACCTTGAATTCTAAGTACGGCGGCGCTGACAGGGCGGCTCGTGGTGAGATTACGCGAACCTTAAGTGATTTTCTTGATACACTTGGTCCGGCAGAGGTTGGGTCTAAGGGGGTAAGAGCCGTACAGTCACTTAAGACTGCGGTTAAGGCAGCGTCTGAAAATTTCAAAAGATTCAGTGACCCAGCAGATATTGCTTCTATTGTTGGAGTTGACAGGAATGGAAACCCACTTTCTAACATGCAGGTTGCCGAAATTTTTAAGAGCGATGCCAATGCGGCCAACAGGATAAAGGCTGCTATCAACACAGTAAAAGATGCCAAGACCAAGGACTTTGTAAAAGAAAACATTGTTAAGGGTATGTTTAATAAGGTTATCGTTGATGCAACATCTGGGGAGGTTACTGGAGCAATTAATCCGAGCAAATTGTCTTCGGGAATGCAAGAGCTATTGAGAAACGAAGACTTCGTGTCTCTTTTAAAACCGCAGCAGATTTCTGCACTTAGGAACGCATCCAACTTGCTTATCGGTAAGTTTGATGGGGTTAAGTTTGCTGATATTATGAACCTTATTGGGGCTGCTGTAACTGGTGGTCGTCAGACAAAAGGTTTGGGGTTATCAATAATGTCTTTATTTAGTGGAGATAGAAGTATAGACCTAAAAATGCTAAAAAACTTTTTGGACACACCTTCGCAGGAAGTAGCAGAAATACTTAAGCGCAACACATTTAAGGATTATATGAAGACTTTGTTTAAAAACTCTGGTGTTAAAGAAGGCTTTACAGCGGGTGGCATTTCCACTTTACAAAACACAAATCCACAATAGAATAGATAGCAAAAGGAGAACCCAAATGAAAAAGGCACCAAAGAAATCCAACATGATGTCTGGTAATGTTAAGGTTGTTAAACCAACAGAAAAAGGTATGAATCCTAATAAGGCCAAACGCCGAGATGGTTCTGGCAAGACAAAAAAGAAGTGCTAGAAAGCGGAGGGCTGGATAGTGGGCGCTGTAGAGAATCTCATTGGTGTTTTTGCTTCACAGGGTGGAATATTGGGCCTTGTTATTCTTACTTTACTTGGAGTGATTGTGGGAAGCGCATACATGGTGTGGGTGTTTATTGCCCGTATGTTTGAGGCCCACGAATCTAGGCTTTCTTCTCAAGACCAGCGCCACTTAAAAGAGAGAGAAGAGCAAAACAATCGTTGGGCACACATTGTTGAGAAATTAGGTCAGGATATACGTGACGGAATTGCTGAGGTAGTGAGAGAGGTTCGTGATACACAGACAGAAATTAGAGTTATTGGCAAAAAGCACATAGAGCAAAGACGAAAAGCAGCATGACAGTCCGTACCGCCACACAACTAAAGACTTTTTTTGAGACTGGAGACAAGCCAACTCAAATTCAGTTTTCGGACCTCATTGATACTATTTTTGCGTCTTCTAATGTGGGGGCGATAGTCAATGTGCAGGCTTATGGTGCTGTTGGGAATGGTATCGCAGACGACACGGCAGCAATTCAATCGGCACTAACGGCCCTGCAAGCTGTATCTACAGGAAGTGGCTCTCTTTACTTTCCATCGGGGGTTTACAAAACTTCCGGCAACCACCTACTAACCGCGACAAATATTCAAATTATGGGCGACGATGCAAGTCAGTCTACAATATATTTTGACCAACAAACCGCAACTGTTTCATGCTTCCAAAAAACGGGAACAGTTATAGATAAGAAAAACCTTGTTTTTAGAGATATAAAATTTAAGGGTACGGCTGATATTACCCCTTCAATTACTGCGGGGACGTGCAGATTTACCAACATCAACGGCTATGAGTATGTCACTTACATTAACGTGGTGGGTGAATATAGCCGCAACATGAGTTTTTCTGGCTCTTATTGCACAAACGTCATGGCGCTAGGATGTAAGATTCAGTACTCAATTAGAGACGGGTTTAACTTTACAAACTGTAAAAAGCGTCAGTTTGTTTCCTGTCAGTTTGACGGTCTGGGTGATGATGCGATTGCGTGCCACACAAACAACAATGCGGGGACACCTGTCCCAAGCGATATTATTGTGAGTGGGTGCAGGTTCTCAGATACCTATGGTATTAAGGCGCTTGGCGGTAAAAACAAGTCTATTACTGGGAACGCGTTCCACAGGATGAAGGGTTACTCAGTCTACACAACGTCTGATACTGGGTTTTTAGAAGGATTCACTCCTTGTTTTGGGCTTACCCTTACCGGGAATACCGTCCACGATGTTATAAATGCTTCGGTGTTTGGTGGAGGCTCTTTAAATAGTGCCTTTTTACTTGGGAGTTATGAACCAACAACGGGCGGCGGAGCGGTTGCAAATATCCCAACTATGAGTAATACAGGGACAGGAGCGGTTGTTGACTATATTGGGCAAATGTACAAGGTTGGTGATGGAGCTACAACGGTTCAGGCTGGTGGTTTTGCAAACGTCATATCAGGAAACGTCGTAAAAAGAACTCTCCCAGCTGTGGCTCAGTATTCTGATTGGGGTTACGGCCAAACTTGGACAGTAACAGGTTTCCAGAATCCAGCCGTAACTGATGCCAATATGTCGTCTATTTCGTGTAGGTTTGTTCGTTCAATGAGGAATGCTATTGTATCAAATAATGTTTTTTCCCATGAAGGTTCGGCAATTTCTTTCAATCATTCTTCTACATCACCTGATTACAAGTTCACTGGTATAACCATAACAAATAACACAATTTACAATTGCTGCCAATCTGGAGCTTTGACTAATGGTATTGTATTGAACGAAGGTTCAACCGATATCTTTATGGACGTAAGAATATTTGGTAATAACATTGACGTTGACCCAATGCAGCGTTCATTGGCACGCGCAAGCAACAATGGAACTTGGGCCACTGGGTCTTTTGCCGTGCCAGCTGGAATTAATGCTGCTTCTGCCAAGGGCATATCTATTGGAGGAAACCACTATAGAAACTGCGTTAAGTACTTGCAGCCCTCGGCAAATACTATTTTTTACATTGAGGCCCCAGAAACTTTACACTGCCAGCCTGTGGCAACGGGGGTATCTACTCTCAATAAAGGCTTGGGACAGTGCCCAGAAGCTAATCCGGGGGTAATACAGTATTTTATTGAGGACAGTGACCCCACTAGCGCTACATATCGGGCCGCACTTGGTCAAAATGTTAAAAATTCAAGTTCAATCCCAACAGCGGGAACATACGTCAGGGGGCATATTGTGTGGAACACGACCCCTACCATTGACGCAAATAGCATGGTGCTGTTAGGATGGATTAGACTTACAACAGGTAGCGCACACGTCGCAGGTACAGACTGGGCAATTATGAGAACATCAACAGTAAGTCCGGCAGTTTAGGGGGTATTATGAAATTTTTGGCGCTTATTTTTTCTTTGATGATGGTTTGTGTGTTTGAGGCAAATGCTCAAATGTCAAATTTTAATTATGGCCAAACTAACCTTTCTGGGAGTGGGGCAAACGTAGGCAACGTCGTCCACAATAACTCTTATATTAGTGGGCGTTGGTATATGCCTCTGTATAACGGTGGTACTGGTTCTGGCTCTACAGCTACATGGGTAAGTAACACTTTGTATTTTATCCCAATGACGGTTGATAGCCCTGTCACCATTGGTTCTTTGGGGATTAGGACAGTTACAGGGCAAGCTGGAAGTGGTATTTTTACAGCTATTTATGACGTTGACCCAGCAACTTGCAACCCAACAAACTTAATAGTTTCAGCCACTGGGATACTGCCGACTGTTGGTACTAACGCAGATACAGCGGTTTCACTTACTTCTCTTTTTACTCCCGTTGTAGGTAAGCATTATGTTATTGCAGCACTTGTTTCTTCTTCGGCACTACCACCGACAATCCTTGGGTACAGCCAGCAAGAAATTTTTACCCAGCAAACAAACAAATGTGGGTTTACTTCTCCAAACATAACAACGGGAACAAGTGCTATTTTG
>RGUK01000146.1 GCA_010027825.1 bacterium | reverse complement strand
ACCAATGGGGCAGGGGGCCGTATTTGGGGTGTGCTTCAAGTGTTAGGGTGCGGCCATTCTGCACATATTCAGGCTTGAAAAACCCTAGCACCCTCCAACCACCTTCAAAACTTAACCCTTGATTGTTTTTATACTCCACCAAATCCCCAACCTTGAAGGGGCAACCTTCGGGCGGCGTGGCGGTTAAGTATTTGTCAAAAAATTGTTTTTCTTCACGGTTTGGCATATCTTTACCCTTTTTTTACCTGTTGCGCTTCTCTCACACCCTCTAAAAAGGTATGCATCGCATCGTATAGCGTGGTTTTGGTGGGTTGGTTGACAAGCTCCGCCGCATCGTTGCGGGCAAGCGTCCACCTCAACCCAAAGTGTTGCCCTGCCGTGTAGGTGTGGCCGTTGTCTAGCTGTTTGGTTATAGCCGCCGCCAAGCGGTCAAGATTGGCTTGTGTTATGCGTTGCATTTTAGGATTGGCTTGTGTTATGCGTTGCATTTTAGGTTCCTTTTTGGTTGGTTGATTTCTGTTTATAAACATTCCCCCAAGTGTCCACCTTTACCGCCTGTTGCCCAACTGGCACATCACGCAAGCGGACGATGCTATAACCGCCCGCCGTGGCGATAATATAGGCGGCATCTAGCCCTAACAGGTTGGCATTATATGCCGCCACCGCCGCCGTTCTGCTTAGGATTGCCCTGCTATATCGCCCACCGTGCGGCTCCACTTGTCCTACTTTTTCCCAAACGCTATCCATGGCTTAAAATCCCGTTGGATGATAGGTTGAGATAAATTCGCGGACAGCCTCATCTTTTGTACAATCTGTATACTTGGATTTATTGCCTTGGTCGTCCTTTATTGCAATCATCCCATTGTGCGGCGAGTATTCCATCACCAACTCAATCCCGCGCCAGTTAGCGATGCTGGTTTGTGTGTCGTTCATCATGTTATGCATCCCCCCTTAAAGTTTTCACCGCCGCCGCCTCCGCCTGCTCCAACGTAAGGCCCGCGCAAATGTAGTCAACAATCAAGCTGGTGAGTGTATCCATGTTACCTTCTCCCCTTACAAGCTGATGGTGATTTGATTGGTGCCAAGCCCCGCCTCACTATGCAAAATAGAGGCATAAACTCTCGCGGAACGGATATTCACAAATCCAACCCGCGCCACATCACCCCGCACAAGATTTTTTATCTCCATTTGATAGGGCATTTTGGATTGGGCATCTAAATGCTTTTCAGCATATTCGCGCCCGCCAATGGGAAGGGTTGGGAGTTTGTTTTTCATGTTAAGCATCCTTTTTTGTTTGCCCTGTTGGCGGGGCTGCCTTGGGTGCTGTTGCATCCATGCCCCCTTTATATCAACCTCAACTCCCGTTGTCAACACCTTAACACAAATATTTTTAAGAAAGTTATCCACAGTGTTTCACGGTTTTTGTGTTCCACGGGTTTTTTGTGTTGAATTCGGTGCGGGTTTCATACAGATTTAAACTCTGTTTTAATGGGTGGGGGGTTGCCACAAGCCTGCCACAAGCCTGCCACAATATTATTAATATGTTAGGTGGCGGGGTGGCAAAATTGGGAAAAATTGTTTTTACTTACAATACAAAGAGATAGAGAGAGAGTGTGCTTATATATATATTATTTATGGTAAGTAATATATATATATTATTGTGAGAGAGAAAAGTAAGTGTTTACTTACATGGTGGGGGGGGGTATATCATCTCTATATATCACTGTATGGTTTTTTTTTGTACCATAAATAAAGGTTTTTGAATCCAAACATGCTGGCAAATTGTTGAATAGATTGAAAGTGTTTTTTGCCCCACTTATGCCAAGCGAGCTTGTAAGCTATTGATTGTATTGTGGCACAGTTGTGGCACCTTTGTGGCAAGGGGGGGTGTTTTAAAACACGTTTTAAACAAAAATCAAGCACAGTGCAAAAATACTACACCTGGCGTGACATTTTTGCACTTGGCTAACCTATTGATTTTACGTAGTCCAACCTTACGTGGAACTTACAATGTTTCACGCGCGGCTTTTAGGGGGGGGTGGGCTTGCCAAAGCCAATCGCCCTTGCTTTAATAACGGCAACAACAATGTGAGGGCAAGCCATGCTAAATCGTTCTAAAACATTTCCACAACCATCGGGCGGGGGTGGTAGCGACGATGTTACAAAACTCATTGAGAAGGCACGCGGTGACGTTGCGGCGGCTAATCCCGTGCTATTCCTCATCCGCATAATGAATGGGGAAGAGATTGACGGGGTAAGCGCAAGCCTAAGCCAGCGCATAGAAATTGCCAAAAAGTTATCAGACAAACAGCTTGCCAACCTTCAATCCACCGAATTGACTGGCAAGGATGGTAAGGACTTATTGCCGCCTGCTTTGGTTATTATGCCTACTGGGGGTGGTGTTGCAAACGTGCAGCAAGAGGGGGTGGGGGTGCCTGTTTTGGAGCAAGTGGCTGATTTTGTTGATGTATAGGCTTTACATAATGTGCATTATACGAACCAAGTAGTGCATACAGATTTATATGTGACCACCCCCACCCTCCGGTGCCCCTCCCGCCCGGTCTGTCCCCCGCACATAAAGTATGAGTCTTAGAGCCATGTATACAAAACCATCTCGTTGACACCACCCAAATGCTCCGTAAGATTACGGTATGACAGGTGAGAGCATTATTACGCTGCATCCTAAGCAGATGGAGGCGCTGACGACGAAGGCAACTGAGGTGCTTTATGGTGGTAGCGCGGGTGGTGGGAAGAGCCATTTGATGAGGGCTGCTGCAATTTCATGGGCTTATGACATACCCGGCTTACAGATATATTTGTTTCGTCGGTCTTTTCCGGATTTGGCGCGGAACCACATTCATGGGCCTTCTGGGCTGTTGGAGATGCTGGGGCCTTATTTGCAGGCTAAATATGTGAATTATAATGCATCGAAGAACCTGATTCAGTTTTGGAACGGGTCGGTGATACACCTGTCGCACTTGAACAGTCGGGCAGATTTGGTAAACTATCAGGGGGCGGAGATTCACGTGCTGATGCCGGACGAGCTTACGCAATTTGATGAGGATGAGTATAGGTATCTGCGGGGTCGGGTGCGGTTGGGTGGGCTGGCGATACCTGAGAGATGGAAGGGTTTTTTTCCGCGAGTTTTGGCGAGTGCGAACCCCGGAGGGATTGGGCACTGTGTGCCTCACGGGGAGGTGTTGACGCCTAGGGGGTGGGTGGATATTAGGGAAATAAAGGTCGGAGACATTGTATACTCTGTTGAGGCAAACAGGGGGATGGTAAAAAAGGCTGTAAGTCAGATACACAGTTCTCACTATGTTGGTGATATGGTTAACATAAGGACACGAAATCTTTACATTGAGTGTACGCCGAATCATAAGATTGCAAAGGTTTCTAGTACAAAGGGGAGCAATTCGTTTTCGTTGGTTGAGGTGGATAAGCTTCCCGGGCAGTCGGTTGTTTTGCGGAGCGTGGATTGGGATGGAAGAGATTCTTATGGGGGACTTGGTGTTGCTCCGTTTGATGACGTAAGAAAGAGCAAATACCAGCAGCCCTTAAGGTTAGAAGATGAAGATTGGTTTGAATTGATGGGGTGGTATCTCAGCGAAGGTTATGTTATGCGCGATTTGGGGTATTGGGGTATTTCTCAGACCAAACAGCCTCACGTTGAGACAATTCGCAACCTTTTGGAAAGATGTGGGTTTAAGTATCGATACAACGGAAGTGGGTTTGAAATATATTCAAGGGCTTGGTGCGAATACCTGAAAAATTTTGGCAAGTGCAGAGAGAAACATATGCCACTATGGATGAAGGGAGCAAGTAAGCGTTTACTTACTATGTTTTTTAATGCGGCTGTTGATGGTGACGGGCACAGAGATGGCACAGGTGGTTATTATTACACGATAAGCAGACAATTGGCAGACGATGTGTGTGAGGTTGCTTTAAAACTTGGATATGTGGTTTCTTTAAAATCTCGTCAGCGCAACAACCGCACGGGATTATCATACGAAGTTAATTTTAGAAAGCGCAAGAATGGAGGGACTGAAATACTTACCGGGAATCACGTTTACAATGTTAAAACGACCACGAAAAGGAAGTCTGACATAACCAGAAAGCATTTTGATGGAATGGTTTATTGTATTGGGGTTGATGGGCTGCACAACTTCATCATACGTCAGAATGGGCATGTCTGGGTTAGTGGGAACTCGTGGGTAAAAAGAACGTTTATTGAGCCTGCACTGCCGGGGGAGGTTTGGCAGGCGCCGGATGAAGAGGGGGGGATGTTGAGGCAATATATTCCGGCGCGGTTGAGGGATAACCCGTCGATGGAGAAAGATTACGCACGGCGGTTGCAGGGGTTGGGGAGTCCGGAAATGGTTCGGGCGTGGTTGGAGGGCGACTGGGAGGCGGTGTCGGGGGCCGCGCTGGAACAGTTGAGCAGGAAGGTACACGCGGTCCGAAGATTTGATGTTCCACGGCACTGGACCCGTTTTACGTCGATAGACTGGGGGACAGCGAAACCCTTTTCCGTGGGGTGGTACGCGGTGGCTGAGGGGGGTACGGTAGTTAAGGGAAAGAATGGCGACAGGGATGTATACATTCCGGACGGGGCGGTGGTGAGGTATCGGGAGTGGTATGGCTGGAATACGAAGCCGGACACGGGGTGCCGGATGGAGAGTTTTC
>RGUK01000145.1 GCA_010027825.1 bacterium | reverse complement strand
GGATTGTAGTAGGTGGTAACCGTGGGAGCGGTATTGACTGTGCCGGGATCGATGACGATTTCCGTCAGCTCACCCGTGATGCTCATAGAAATGTATTCCTCAATCCCGGTGACGGTTGCTACCCCTGTAAATCCTTTGTATGGCATATTGTTATTTCCTTAGGCAATCGTGCTGAACGTGACGGCGGTGTTGGTAAGTCTGGCAAAATCCGTATTCGACAGGCGCAACTCTTGGCGGAAAGCCGTAGGGCCAGACACGCTAGGGTGTGCGAATGAATCGGGCAAAGTCTCTGTGACTGTCTCGATTCTTTTGTATTTTCTGAAGTGTTTTACTACAGTGCCGTCTGTTCCCGTGATGTAGACGTACTCGTCCGTGTTGCTGATGTTCTGGGAAATTCCAGCCGTCACTCCGTATGTCATCGCCATATTGTTTTTTCCTTACGTGTCAACTAGGCGTGACAAAGGCGGTGAATTTTACCGAATCCTCCATCACCTTGTCGTTGCTGCCTGTGCTTTCTTCGCCTAGGTATCCGCCCATTAGGGTGGCCCCAGATATGCTGTTCACGGCAGCCAGCTTAGTATTCAGCCAGTCAAAATTATTCCTGTGAGCCGTCACCGTGCTGGCCACTTCCAGTGGCGTCATAATCGAACAAGTAAAAGTAACCTTGCGGGTAGTGGCTAGAGAGCCTTCCACAACTGGCACGCTAGACTCTGCGTGAACGATGCAGGCTGGGAGCTGTAGTTCCGCAATCCTGTGCCCCGCTTGAACGTATAGCCCGGCTGGCTTACTGGCTGTGGATAGGTAGGCGGCTAGGCCGTCCTCCGCTGCGAGTCTTAAACTCATCGCACATCCTCTGGATCTGCCAGAATAAGAGTCGTGACGCCCTGGTCGGATTGTACGCCAGTAAGTCTTTTAGGTGATCCGCCCACCGTCACGATCGTCATTAGTGCGGGCAGACTGACGGCGGCCGTCAGGCAAACGAACTCCGCATTCTGTGGATTCACGAACCCGCCCATGCCCAGCTCTGCGGTTTGTTCGCTAGGTGTGTAGACGCCACGGACGGCGAGGCCGGAGATGGTGGCAGTCGTCGGCATAGCCGCAATCATATCGGCCACCCCTGTGGTCATTAGGGTTTGAATTTCGGTCACGTCGTTAGCCTTATGTCAAAACTTTCACCCAGCAGTTTTGCTGAAAATCAACAGAGTTAAACGCTTCGGCCACGGCTCGATCTACCCCTGGCCAACCGCACATGTAGTCGTGCCCGGCAATCACCCCGCCTTTTTTTACCTTGGGCAGCCAGGCAGCAATATCCGCTTTTACGTTCTCGTAGTCGTGTGCGGCATCGATAAAAACAGAATCCAGACACTGATCGGGAAAGAAGTTGGCGCCCTTGAGACTTGTCATACGTAGCGGCACGAGCTGGCGGGATACTGGCTTTACGTTTGCCAAAAACTCCTCGTAGAGCGTGCCGTTCTTAACGCACTCCTCGCCTGCGTGTTCCTCGCTACCTAGCCAAGTGTCGACTGCGTAGATCTCGATCCTGGGCGATTTGTTCAAAGCCTCGACCAGCAGAAACGCGGTAGACTTCCCCTTCCAGCTTCCCACTTCCACGATCTTTCCATCCATCGGGCAATCGGCAACTAGGCGCCGGTACAGATCGGGAAAGCTGAACCAGTCCTCACCGCCAATGTTTAGGTGTTGTAGTTTTTCCACTTTGTTTCCTTGGCCGTGGCCACGCGGGTGGCGTGTTGATGTTCTTTGTGAAAGTCCGGCCCTGGACAAAACGTGCCGTTCTCTGCCCCAATGTTTTGAATACGACTGACGTGCGGGAATAGTTCACCCATGCCCTTCTGTTCGCGCACTCGCTGAACCGATCCGTCCCAAAAGTTGCAATCCCAGGCGGGAACTAGATGCCTTTCAAATCGATCTCGCCAGGTTGCCCAGCCCCAAGGCGTGAACCAGTTTCTGAATCCGCTGGCGTCGTTTGCTGCGTCACCGCCGTGTTGATTGTAGCCAGATACCGTCAGCACTTTTGAGCCAGCGTTTTGCCCTGCCGACGGTGTCGTCCTCTAAGTGAATGTGATAATCTGAGATTCTGAATCCCAGCTCCATGCAGTAGCGAATCATCGATCCGCAGCCCAACCGTTCCTGCATAATCATTGTCTGGATACCGGCTGCCTTGGCAATCTCTGCCAGCTCCTGCGTTTTGTCGGATGGATCTAGCACAGCCACCACGTCGTACTCACCCACGCCGTCGCACCACGCCAACGCCTTTAATACCTGGGCAAAGTATGTAGGCCGATTGTAGCCCGATATAGTGAGCGTCTTATCCATTTGCCTTGAGCAAGGCGTAGGCCGCCAGATTGCCGCCTGTGCCCTTGTTGTTCTGCAAGGCGTCGGCGCCCAATCCTTCCGGCCTAATCTTTAAACAGTTTCCGCGATTTAGTTCAGGCGTGTTGCAGACGAGCGTAGCTGTCCCAGCCTTCCGCAGTTCCGTGCTCATCATGTAATCGTCAGCGAGGAACTTGGCGCGAGCCACAGGACTCAGCCCAGCGAACTCACTGGCCGGGATGGCTGGCCATAGCTCGGCCTTCGGCATGTCCGAACGCCGACACATTACGCCCCCGAATCCTTCCAGAATCTCGGCATGGCCGCCGTGATCTGGGGCGATGGCGTAGCCAGTGGCGCCTGTCATAAAAAATCCGCAGACACCTAACGCCGTTTTTGGTCTGGTATCTAGTTCTTCGGCGAGGGTCTGCAAAAGCAGTGGGCTGTAAAGGATGTCGTCATCCAACCAGCAAATCTTGTCGTCAGGATCGCCGCCTACTTCCAGCGGGCCGATAAACTTTGTGGCTGGGCCATAGTCCTTAGTGCGGTGAATTTCTAATTTACCAGCATCGGCAAGCGCCTGTATCTCTTTTGGAATATCGCCAAACCGTTCGCCTGTGCGTGCCAGCTTCTCAGGCACAGACAGAATGATCTGATCGGCCGGGCGCGATTGCGCCAGCAGGCTCTGGATCGTGGGCAAAATCTTGCCGATGCGAGTAGGCGTAGTGGTAAGGCCGACGATGACGTTCCCCGTTTGATCGACAGGATCGGGCAGGCGTGTGGCCCCGGCTGGCAGTGTGCCCTGTGCGACGCTCGTGCAAATGTTTAGCCGCTTGCCGAATTTATCTTCGCCAGGGTTAGTAATAAATAAATGCTGTAAGCCAGCGGGCTGATCGGATGTGTCCATCATTAGCTTTGATGTTCGGACTACGTCAGGCAGATCGCCCTGGTAGATAATTGTGATCTGCCCCCAAGCGGCTCGGAACGCTTCTTTAAGGCATCGATCTGCGTCGGCTGTTTGACCCACCACCCGCAGGGATTGTTCCAGCAAGAAATTCGGCATGTGGCCGTACCACTTGGCGTCCAAGTTCCAGACAACTCCGGCCGGTGGCGTCAGGGTCATAATCATCTGAAGCAGTCGCACTGCCTCGTGATAGTTACCGTCGTCCATCAGTTGCGTCGCGTAGTGACCGTAAGCCTCGCGCCTTGTGGGCTGGATCATCACTGCCTCACCCAGATATTTTCTGCGTTTGGCAGGATCGGCACACATCACGCCAGCCATACACAGGAGCTGGTACCGTTCCGTGATGCCTAGATCTGGATGCTCCAAGGCAAGGAGCACTGGCCCGATGGCAGTCTGGTAATCGTTTCGCAGAAACGACTCCATGCCGATGTAGTACCAGTTCATCCCGGCGCCTTCTAAGATGCTGTTTAGGATTCGCTTATTCCTGTCGCTGGAGTTCTTTTTGCAGTTGTTGGGTGCGTGAACGATGACTAGGCCGTCGGCTAATCCGACTTCCATTTTCTCGATCGGCTTAACCCGTTCATGGATTGCCCGTTCCCAGATGGCTGGCAAGGATCCGTCAGCCTGCCTGCGGAATACCCGTTCCCGGCGGTTTTGCCGCATTCCACTATTTTGGACATCGTACCGGGTGACTAGGATGTCCCAGCCTTTGTCGGCTTTCTCGCGTTCCTCGATAACGTGCCGGTGGATCTTAGCCTGGTCGCCGTCGAACAGATCGTCGCAATCTGCCCAGATGACGTACTTCCCTTTTGCCAGGTTAAACGCCTGATTCCTTGCAGCGGCGAAATTATCGATATGGGGCCAATCCCTGTGCTCTGGGCTGTTCTGGTATTCCCCCCAGACTAAAGCCTCGCCAGCGGCCTCCTGAGCGCAAATACGCACACTGTGCGCCTCATTTTTACCTACTGCCGCCACGACGACGACCTCGTCCCATAGGCCACGGGCGGATTGAATAAGGCGTTTAAGAATGTCGCCCTCGTTGGGGCCGACGATTAAAGCAAGAGATACTAGGGGGTTATTCATATTTTTTGAGTGGGAAAGCCCGGACGCACCCCCCGATGCGTCCGGGCAACCCGGATGATTCTGTTACTTACACGATCCGAACAAGTGAGCTGGCCGATCCCTTTGCCGCACCGTAGATGAGGCAATAGGTGCGCTGCACGCTTCCGGTCACGAGCGAGTAGCTCTCGCGAACCTGGAGCGACAGACCGCTCTTAGCTTCCGTCACGTTGGCAACGGTGCCGCTGAACTCAACATTCGGGATCTCGGGCAGACGAGCCGCCACGATGATCGCTTCCTGTTGGGCGATGAATCCTTTCGATACCGCAGAGGGCAACGAAGCGTAG
>RGUK01000144.1 GCA_010027825.1 bacterium | reverse complement strand
TTGTAGGTTCTGATGGTCATAGGCTCCACATGATTGAGTACCTACCGCGCATTGATAAGCCGCACTTCTTGAGCCACGGGTACGATGGTGAGTACCCAAACTACGAGGTAGCGATACCAAAAGATGTCGATGAGGTGAGCATCGGTAGGATATTCTTAGATAAAAAAATGCATAAAAGACTCAAAGGGATGGTTGCGTTCTCTGGCGAGAAGAACCCTATCGTAAAGATTAGTAGAGACTCAGAGATGCGTCTTAGCATCGAGTTCAATACGAACACCCTGCCAAACCACCATGCCATCATGCGCTTGGATGTAGATGACTACAAGCACAAGGGGCACTCGTTCACTATGGGTATGCGGCTCAATTACCTAATTGACGCCATCATTCCAGATGTCTGGATGAATGTATCCTACTGGGGATGCGGTCTAGTCTTCAGGGGCGAAGGGATCGATAGCTACGCTCTCGTCATGCAGTGCGCCCTCAATGTCTAGGGCGTCGTTAGAGGGAGGGGGGGAGTGCCCCACGGGGCTTCTCCCCTCCGGTTCGTCCATGATGTCTATCGCCTTGCCGCTGTGTATGATTTCACGAAGCTCCTCTGCTTTCTCCATGAAGTCTATGGTCACATTCTCCCTGACCAGTGTGGCTCTGACTGGTATCGCATCCTTATTCTGAGCCGCAAGTCCGGCAAACTGTTGTTTCCTCACATCCTCATCGAACACTTCAGGCTGTAGAGACTTTAGGAGGAAGATGAGGAGCACGTCGCTCTTTGCGGTCGCCCGAAGCATCGCTGCCTTGCGGAGCTCCTCAACCCAATCGCTCTGCGCGTGTCTGTAGGCTTTCTTGAACTTCTCATCCAAGAGCCATTGGTCCAACTCATCTCGTGATGCGCCAGAAGCCTTGAGCGCTTCTTTCGTGATGCCACCCGACGACATGTAGTGCCGGATGAACTTGTCCTGTCGCTCCGTCAGGTCCGATGAGATTTTCTCGGTCGGCATGGGAAACGCCGACTCTTTGCCAGTTAGTTGTCTAATGTAACGCATCGTGGATGGATCTACCGATGCGGTAAGATCAACGCGGCTCATGCTCTTTGAGTCTTTTGGTTTGTTGCTCATTTAGATACTTTCCTACTCACCTTCCTGCTCATCCTCTGGGACACCTTCCTGCTCATCCTCTGGGATGCCTTCCTGCTCATCTTCCTGCTCATCCTCTGAGATGCTCAATGGGTCACCCAGTGAGTCATCGAGTAATTGCGCTAGGCGCGTTATCTCATCGAAGTTATCTCTTAACTCACTCAGTGACACTTTTTTCTTCATGACAAGCTGCTTGATCTGCTCTTCCTGCGTTAGTCTTATTGCCTCTTCTTCGCTTATGTTCACGTCCGGTGCCTCAAAGATTTCTGGAAAGTACGGTCGCGCCAAAACATTGGGACCGAACTTTGCCGCTGTTACTATTCGTGGAGATGGGCTCATGATTGTCTCTGGGCTCTCGTATTGCTGTCGCGCATCATAGAGCGCTGTGTTTCTCTTTTTGATCTCTATTTTCTTTTTTCCTACATAGCCCTCAGTGCGATCCCTAGGAAGAATGATGTTTGGATATCTCCCGATTGGGAGCCTTTTGTTCACTATTCTGTCGTGAGTATCTTTATACCATCCGCGCTTGCGCCCAGGGTTTGCGCGCTTCTTGGCAATCTTTACGAGGTCCAGTGCCGCACCGTCTAATTGCACCCCGTTGTGTGATGCTGGAAGACCTCTGATTCCACCCCATTGGTCAAAGTAGCCTTGTTTTGTGCAATTTGCTCGCGGAGCACCACCTGGGCGCACCTCCACAGAAGAACACAGTTTGCATGAAAGACAATCTTGGTAATCGAACTCAGAAGAACGCTCGATTACTATTGGCGCTTTTCGAGGCTTTGAGCCCTTGCCGCGCCATACATGAATACGCTTGCCGTTACGTCGCTTTATGACAAGGCGTGGCTTTTTGTTCTGATACTGCCCAGGCTTTCTCTTCTTGAGATTCTTAGATCCCTTTGGTCGTCCTCGCGGTCTAGGGGCGACAATCTGCTCGGTGCCATCTGTCTGCTTAGGGGTACTGGGCTTTCGCTTCTTTTTGTCTTTAGAACCTTTTGGGCGTCCTGGGCGTCTAATAGCGCCAAGCTGCTTGAGCCGCTCAACCCATTGGGGCTCTTTAACGCCTTCGGTCCCTTCGGTCCTTCCGGTCCCTTCGGTCCCATTGGTCCCTTCGGTCCCTTCGGTCCCTTCGGTCCCATTGGTCCCATCGGTCACCTTATGGTCGTCAGTGGAGCTCATCCATCACGTCCTCCATCCTGCTTTCTAGTGCTGTGAAGATCGCCATGAGCCCTTTTGTGTTGGCAAGCGTTACGGTCTCATGGTCCTGATTGCGCTTCTTTGAGCTTTGGATGGTCTTGTGAATCGAGTAGAGCCAAAAAATCGTTGTGGCTTGCGTTAGGGTCAGGAGGGTAATGAGCGCTATGAGTGCTATGAGAATTGTTGTCATGATTCTATCTGTCGATGCCTGTCCACCCCTATTGTCCTACCTGTCGATGCCTGTGCACCCTCATGGTCCTACCTGTCCACCCTAACGATAACATATTTGCTCTTGTAGGTTTTAGTCCTTGCGGCAAGCTGTATGCGGCGATGAAGCTCTTGAGGATTGTCGGATAGGATTTCGCAACACCATATCAGGGTGTAGGGGTGGGTCTCGGTGCTGAAAATCCAGCGGTAGGCATCATGCTGCCAAAACTCTTTGCCCTTTTCAGGGCTTGCGTAGTCGAGGACTGCTCTCTGTACCATGGCTAGTAGGAGACGCTTTTCGGGCACTATGTCGTCAACGTCATAGACCTGGAAGAAGTCGGTGGTGTCGTAGAGGGTCTTAGGCTTCATGAGGCTAGCTGTCCCTTGGGGTCGAGGTAGTCCATGGTGGCATAAAGAGCCTCTTGGCACGAATAGACCACTTGGGCTTTATAGCCTCTGTGAGCCACGCTATTGATAAATGAGGCTTGAGCCTTGGTCACCCTACCCCCCTGGCGCTTAAACTCAAGGAAGAGCCCGTGGAAGCCTTTAGAGGGAATTGGGATGAAAACGTCGGGAACGCCGGAGAGAACTCCCTCCCTATGAGCTCTTATGCGCTTGGACTTTGAATCCAGGAAGCCGTTCGGGATGGCAAATGCCAGCTCAAGCCCCTTGAGCTCAGGGCGCTTGGCGCTTGAAGCCATCCGCCTAATCACCGCAAAAAACCTTGCTTGCTCTAAATGCTCAGAAACCATGGGCACTATGTAGCGGTTTGAGGGGCTTGCTCAAGGGGGACAAGGAGGGGCAAGGAGGTCGAGTCGTGAGGGCGATGACAGCCTGATGACAGCCCGGTGACAGCCCGGTGACAGCCTGGTGACAGCCTCAAAATTGTGGATAAGTGGGTTAAGTTGCCCAAGTTGCTAAAAAACCACGGTAATTTGTATTACGAAAGATGACAGCTATGACAGCCTGATGACAACCTCATTTGGAGGCTGTCACCCGCAAAGAGCCATGTCAAATCATTGATATGGTTATGGATTTTTTTATAAAGTGTCAAAAAGATGACAGCCTTGGGCATTTTCGCCCTATTCGCTGTAAAAAAAAATACGAGACGATTTCGTCGTTAATGACGATTTCGTCTCGTATTTTTTTTTTGGACCCTTTTTTCCATATAGGTTGTCATCTGTCATCTTTAGTAATACAAAATAAATATAACTATAGTAGTAATAGGTAGTTATCGAGTGTCAACATTCGATGACAACCTCAAAAATAGGTTGTCATCAGGTTGTCACCCTGTCATCGTTAAGTAGTTGATAACAGGTTGTGGTATAGAAAAGTTCTCGAACGAAGGGCTCGACGATTTCGTCGAAAGCTCATGACGATTTCGTACGATTTCGTATGGGCTCTCGACGATTTCGACGAGAGGTTTACGCTCTGTTTTTAATTAGTGTCAAAATATAGGGGGTGAAAACGGCGGTTTTTGACCCCCCCTTGAGCATAAAAAAAGGCAGGTGGTTTTTACGCCACCTGCCCCTATGCCCTGAGCATTTCCCAGAGCCCCCCTGTAGCCCTACAGGGCGGGTGGTTCTCCCCGTCTCTCCTTAGATTGTCCACCCCTCATTACGCCCAGAGTAGTGCTCTTCGTACTCCTTAGCCTTCTGAGCCAGGCGGTAGATGGACTCCCTAATACCCTCCCAGTTGTGTGGCTGTTCCCAGCATACCTTGGCGAGGGTCTCTAGTACCGTGGATACTCCAAAATACCCAACGTAGTTGTGAAGGTCCACTTCCATGATCTCTTCGTGTCGCTGTGTTTGGTCCATTATTGCCTCCTAATTGCCTCCTAATTGTCACGGTTAAAAAAGGTGGGGGCTCTCCCCGATGAGTGGTCGAGTGAGCCCCCTGAAGGTCGCGCTAGGAAAAAGAGGGAATCAAAAACCCAGCACTCCCTTCCAAATCTGTTAGCTACGCTACTACAGCCCAGTTGGCGGCAATATCCCACATGCCCCTATTAAGGGCTATAGAGCGGTCTATTGCCTTTACCTCCCTGGACCTAATACGAGAGCCGTCCTCGCGTATCTGCGTCACACCGCCCCGTATAACCCGCTCCTGAACGGTGTTGAAGGTGTTCCAGAGGTTCGGAACCCGCTGCTCGCGGCGGTGGTTATATAATAGCTGGTTCGGA
>RGUK01000143.1 GCA_010027825.1 bacterium | reverse complement strand
GTATGCAAGAAAGTATCTAGGGTCTGAGAGAATAATTTTTACATCCTTTCTCTTGTTGAAGAGAAATATCAACATATCCAAAAATTCTATAGCATTATTTCCAAAAACTTGAGATGATACAAGTATTTCTTTTTTACGTCATGCGGAGGCTGCGTATAATCGGTATAGCCCACGGCTCCAAAAGGGACGGTCTTTTTTCGACCAGAATCCGTAATGAAAATTGCGTCGAACTTCTTATGGTCTAGATGAGAAGGTTGTATGCCTAGAAACTTCACCATCTTAATTATTGTGTATAATTAAGATGGACTGGTCGTCTACGCTTGCAACTGGGGGTACGTCTGCTTTGATCATCGGAGTCCTCTATGGTCTCGTTAAACTGTGTCAGCACCGACGCGTCGTCTGCTCTTCGGGCTGCTGTCGTTGTTCCGTTTCGGATGGTGACAGCCCTAAGGGTTTTTCTTTCGAGCCGAAGCCTACGCCGATAGAGCCACCCACGCCGTCCGTATGACGTTAATAACCTACAAGACCCGAGCCGTTCCAATAGAGATACACAATGCCGCCGTTCGCCGTTGCTGTCCTGTTGTGTATAATGGCGGTCCCCGTCATTCCTGTCATGTTGATATCTCCGCCACCAGAGGCGTTTCCGTTATGGACCATAGTGAAGTACCCCGCATCTGCCGTAGTAAATCCGATTGTGGAGAACGCTTGTGTCGTCGTCCCCGTGAGAATATACGTCTTACCTCGTGCGGCAGGGGTAAGGTTAATCGCCGTCCCTGATGTCGCTAGAACTTGTATCTGTTGGGTGTATAGGTCATTGTTAAACTGTCGGACTAGGTTCCAATTTGCTCCTCCTTGTGCCGGCAGATTGCCGATAAGTGTCGCGGTAATATTACTATATGTGTTCGCGAAGTATAACAGTTGGGACGCGGCGGGGACTGCGGCTTGAAACGGGGTTATCTGTGTGGCTGCCGACCCTACAGCGTTAGTGAAATTACATTGAATGACAGAAAGTAAATTTCCCGTTGCACTCGTCGTATACACGTATCGGCTCGTATTGTTCGCTTCGGATGTGTTGGTGTTCTGTACTGTAGTATTATTCAAATTGAGATTGGCGTTTGTTCCGGCAGTGATGAGGGCTACCGTTGGGCTTGCTCGCCCCGACACTAGACAGTTTGTAAGAGATGTGAGTCCTGCAGCACTCTGGACAATATTCAGTACTGCTCCAAGTGCACTAAAGGTGGATTCTGAAGCAGACGAGAATGCTCCGCCAGCCATATTGACTGCTAATCCAGTTCCTAAATGTGTCAAATCACTGAATAGAATCTGGAATATCTGCCCAGACGCTACATTGATGATAGGAGACGCTCCTCCACTCATGGACAAACTACAAGTATCTATGACTAGTTGATTTACGGTATTTGAGGTTGACCCCGTACTCGAAAGTGAAATGAGAGGTGCCGTAGCCGTGTAGGGCGTCGTGTACAATCCGTTTTTAAGGTAAGTCCTCACACCTTGTCCCGAGATGCTAACTGCCGATGTCGTAGCGTTCTTGGCTAAGACGGCAAGATTGTTGAGTGTCACTGTATTTACTGTATTGACCGGTCCCACAAAGTTGGTCCCGTTGATAGACACAGAACCTCGTATTTGTACCCGCTTGCTGTCGTCAGTATTATCCGACATTCCGACGATGGACACCGCGGGTAAGCTCAGCGTGAGATTTATTGAGACATCCTCCAAATACTCGCCAGGTGCTACGTATATGACCATACCTGGTTTATCTGTGGGTACACTCGATGCGGGTTTCGTGAGTGCCTCGTTTATTGTACTAAGAGGGTCTGTGATGCTTCCCGTTGCCCCCGCTCGTCCATTGGTCGCCACGTAGTATACGAACGCCGGTTGTGTGAAAGGCGACCGATACATTAACTTAGACGTTGAATCATACGTCACCGCAAAGTTAGGACTCTGGAGTGTGGAGAGAGTCGCATGAATACTGGACGTGGTCATATCTCCTACAATTGTCGCGTTACTCGTTATGTTCATATTGAGTCCGTTTACCGTTCCATTTACGTTCGCATTGCCCGTCACTTGGAGTATACCGTCTATATTCGTCGTCAGAAGCCCACTCGTGTAAGATATGCCGGTGGTCTTCTGTGTTAGGGTACTTACGCTTTGGCTCAGTGACTTAGGCGCCGCAAAAGAGGATACATAACTCTGTAGCGTCTGGTAGTTGACTCCCACATTGTCCCACTGAATGTCTCCGCGGTTGTAATCCAGCGTGGACATGTTAATTACATAATTGCTCTCTACGTCGACCGAACCCGCTATGCGTAGATAGCCGTCCGTCGGCTGTATACTGCTAATATTCGCCAACGGTACATCTAGAGACATCGCTTGGAGGCTCGTTGCGTTCACTGCACCTTGTACCTGTAAGACACCGCCCGTCGGCTGTATGCTGCTAATATTCGCAGACGGTACATCTAGAGACATCGCTTGTATGTTCGTCGCACCGCTCAGGTTTCCGCCATACGGGTAGTTTAGGTTACCTGGTAATAGGAACGTAGAAAGGAGCGTCGAGTAGAACGTCGAGGGTATAGGAATTGGCGGAGCGGGCGGGTCAGGTATAATACTGCTAATGAATGATATCGTGGAAATGGAAGACACAATAAACGTACCGACCGAGACCTCTAGCCCGCCGACGTACCGAGTCGTAAGCGAGGATATGTAGCCTTGATCGGCTCGCACATTCAGTTCAGACGTACCAGTACCGTAGATGTTCGTTACGTCGTGAATGGAGCCGCCATGTGTGAAAGTCAGTTCTGCCGACTGCCCCGTCGGACCCTGTATAAATACGCCTTGATTGTCTCCGTTTCCAGAGTTCGCCTCTAGGACGACGTAGGAGCCTGCACCGATTGCTACCGCGCCGCCTGCTACGAGGTTCGCCGCTCCGCCAGCGTCGATCGTGATTGCCGTAGGAGACACAATATCAATGACACCTAAGGAACCGATACCAAATGGACCGGCTTCTATCCGGCAGGTATTGATGCCGAGGACGGGGAGGCACGACATAGAGACACCGTGGAGCGTTCCGCCGTCCAATGTTACTGGACCGTTCACTGTCAGACCGCCGGTGTAGACCGGCGTCGTGTTACCGATCGTTAACGGGTTGCCCATGAAGTTGGACGAACCGGATGCGTTGTTGAATTCGCCGCTATAGACTCCTTTGACATTCAGATTTCCTACAATGTTCGCCGTGCCTGTATTGGACAGTAAGCCGTGTATCACGACGGGCGAGTTACTCGTGGGTGGATAAACATCCGTTACATTCCGTATAGGAGTGTTGGCGAAGTCTATCGCGGTGCTGCTATACAGTAGGAGCGTGCTGTTGCCGCCGCTGATTAACCTACAATTGTTTATCGCGAACTCATTGGCATTGATGTCGGCAAGTAATGGATTCCGTATAAATCCGGTATTGTTGATGGTACTTACGGCGTTCGCGACCGTGCTGACGTTGGCTAATTGGAGACCGTTGTAGTTCAGATACTGGCTGTCCGCGGCTTGTAAGATGGCGGTCGACAAGGTAGACAAAGAAAAATTGATAGAACTCACATTTCCTACAATTTGGTTATTCGCGTTGATTGGTACCGAGGCTGGATGTGTCGCCCAGTTCGCGGAGACATCCACGCCATTATTCAGTAGCACATTTCCAGGACCCGCCGAGACTACGCTCGTACTCATTTGAAGGCTAGATGCCCCGGCTATTCCTTGCCCTGCCATTTGGAGGGGTCCTGTCGCCGGTAGTTTCGCCCAGTTCGCCGAGACATCCACGCCGTTATTGTATAAAGAATTCCCAGGACCCGCCGAGACTACGCTCGTACTCATTTGGATGCTCGACGCTCCTACAATCGGTTGTCCCGCCATCAGCAGCGGTCCGAGAGCCGGCAGCGTCGACCAGTCCGTAGACGAATCTACGCCGTTCACGAGAAGCCGATTGCCCGTCGTGGTCGTTACGATATTGTTCGCGAGTTGGAGGCTGGAACAATTCAGAATCGGAAGATTCGCCATGTCCACGCCCGTGCTGATGGCGGGGTAGAGGCTCCAGTCCGCGACGTTGCTGAGTTGCGAGACCGTCGCGATCGGAATCCCATTCAGGAGAAGGTTCGTACCGTTCGCCGTCAGTATCTGATTGTCCAAATCTAAATAGGTCGTATAGATTTCGTAGTTCGTAATTGTGGACGTGTGCAGGCTCGACACATTTCCAACACCCGCCGATAGGTCCGCTACGTTCGCATTTACCGCGTTTAGAGAAGACACTGCGACATTGTTCGCAGTGATAGACGATGTTTCCAGTTTCTGAATCAGACCCTCGCTGTCGATCAGTAACCCCGTGGTCAGGGACGATGTAAATAGCGTACTAAAACTGCTTGTAGTTACTAGACTATCTAATAAACTGTATGGTATCCATTGTGATGTCGTGTTATTCACAATATTGCCGAGCGCGGGAATCGCCGAGGATGCCGTCAGGGGCGTCACTTGCGGTGCACCGGGGAGGGGTTGAAAACCTTGAATAGTGCTATACTGTACTATAGGTGTTACGGCGGGGACGGAACTTGGTTTTGCATCGTTACGACTACCCAGACCTCCCTTCTGCGCGGAGAGCATCTAAATCTAGTTTGGAGCGACATATTTTTCCATGAATGTTGTCGATGATGATCCACCAATGCCCAGCAGTCATCTCTTTA